>CAZHWO010000007.1:3175-34707 GCA_964536075.1 uncultured Muribaculaceae bacterium
TGTTTAAAATCTATATTGAATTAGCTCATAAGTTTGGTAAATCAACGGGCTTTGGGGTAGCAATGGTTTTCTTTAATGTTATCTGTATGCCCATCCTAGCTTTTGGTAAAGCTACTTATCAAGGTGGCATTAGTCCCATGACTACTTACCCTAACCAGTCCAATGTTGGACCACAACCATTATATCAGCAACCTGTTCAATCTAGTATTAATCCCCAATATAATAATGGCTCAATGCAACCCAGTATTGAACCACAGTCAACCTATCAACAACCTGTTCAACCAACGATTACTCCTCAATCTCAATACATTAATCAACCTATCATTAACAATCCGGGAGTAGTGCAACCAGCCCCTTCTCCAATAGTTGAACCACCAGTTAATACGCAAAACCAAAATGTCAAATTCTGTCCTAATTGTGGCAATCAAGTAGATATAAATAATAGTGCTTGTCCACACTGTGGTCATAATTGCTAAAACAAATAAAAATAAGTTCACTTTATAATTGTGAACTTATTTTTTTATTCTTCAACTTCGATAGCGCCAGTAGGACAACTTTCCATAGCTTCAATCGCTTCCTCTTTATCATCACTATTAACTTTTTCAACCTTAGCGATGGCATAACCATCATCCCCCATTTCAAATACATTAGGGGCAATAGCTTGACATGATCCACAACCAATACAAGCTTCAGTATTTACTTTTACATGCATATTTCACTTCTCCTTACTAAAATTATAAATTAAAAGTAACTTTATTGCAATTATATTGACAATATTTACAATTATTAACTAAAATAGTCATTCCCAATTAGTTAATTATATGCTAAAATAAGATAAAAGAGGGTGGTATCATGGAAAGCAGATTAGATAGACAAGATCGTGAAGTAACTAGATCACGATTAGATAAAACCAGTCGTGCTGAAAAAAACCATGATTTATATGAAGATTTATATACTAATGGTAACTATACGGGCATAGCCGATATTACCAATAAGGCTATTGTCGAATTAGAAACCATTGATAACAAATTTAAGACCAGAGAAAGTTATCATCAAATAAAAGAATATCAAGATATTATTAAAACACCAAAAACGAACCCCCAAGAAGATCTATCGGTATTCTTTATGGAAGACGATCAAAAATCTTATGATATAAATGATATGCTTGAATCAGCTAAACAAAATAGAGAAGAACCTGATGAACTAGAAATAAAACGTAAATTAACTAATACCCAATATGATATTTTATCTGATTTAAAATTAGAGCGCCATGAAAACAAAGAAGCCAAGGAAGAGCAGCTGCAAGAATTAATTAATACCATAACTTCTAAGGGCTTAAAACAAGATCTTGAAGAAGCTCAAAATAAAGACTTATTAATTGAATTATTGCCTACTTCTACTAATACCATTACGGTATCATCTAGTAAAGATATTTTAGAACAAGCTCAAAATAAAACCGCGGAAGACACCTTAGATGAAAATGTCGATATTGATCATACATTCTTTTCAAAATCTCTAGAAATTTCGAAGAAAGAACTAGAAAGTGATAATGAATTAAAAGACTTAGATAAAGGTAGTGATCTTTTATTTAAGATTCTTATTACTTTGATTTTCATTATTGTTCTTGTTACAGCCGCTATAGTAATTCTTAACAATATTTAGACCTTAATGGTCTTTTTTTATGTTTAAAAGATATATTGTAGTATGAAGATGAAATTAAAAAAGAAGAGTCGCAAAAAGAAGCTAATTTTCACCTTAATTCCTATGCTTTTAATAGGTTTTTTTATCCATAAAGTTTATACCAGAATTACTCCCATGCTGTTAGCTTATGCTCAAGTGGAAAGTGAAGAAATAGCGTATTTAATTATTGATAAATCCGTTGATGATGAAGTAGTTAAAAAATTAGATTATAGTAATTTATTTATCGTTAGTAAAACGAGTGATGGTAATATCCAAAGTGTGGATTTTAATAGCCAAGTAGTAAATGAAATATTAAATATTATTGGTGAAAAAATATATACTAATTTAAAACAAGCCGAAGAGGGTAATCTCAAAATAATTGATCAAGATACACCAGGTAATGGAATCTTATTAGAAGTACCCGTAGGTAAAATTTTTAAAAATCCCCTGTTAAATAATGTTGGACCGAAAATCCCGATTAAATTTCGTTTGGTTGGTGCTGTTCAGACCAATATTAATACGGTTATTAGAAATTATGGGATTAATAATGCGGTTATTGAAGTATATGTTGAAATTGAAGCAAATGTCCAAATGATTCTTCCCATAGCTAGTAAAAAAAGCAAAATTTCGAACAATATTTTAATTGCTATGAAAGCTATTCAAGGAAATATTCCTAAATACTATGGTAATGGTTTGAATACAGCCTCTAATCTTTTATCAATTCCCTAGAATAAGTTTTTAAAAAATGTTATACTAATAATAGGTGAAGAATATGTCGAAGAAAAAAATGAAGCCTAAATTTCGTCGCTTTCTCTTTTTATTATTTTTAGTCGGTCTTATGGCCTTTATTATCGTCAATAAAGATACGCTGCTTAAAAGAAGTATGGCATCTTATGCTGGCGCTATTGGTCCAACCATTGCATTATATGATGAAGATTTACATCAAGTTAAAACTATATCGCGAGGAACCAAAATCTATTATCTTAAAAACTCCGCCCTTAAAAATAAAGACCAAGGGACTTTTTATCGCTTACGCGGTACTAATACCTACATCAATAAAGATAATATAGTTATGGCTTATGAAGATGTTGTTCAAGAAAAAAAGATTTATGTCAGGACTCCTTATAATTTACTTAGTAAACCAAATGAAGGTGAAATCCTAACCTTGGTTGTTCAAGGAGAAGAACTATTAGTTAAAGGTTATGACCAACTAAATGATGATGGTTCTGTTAATATGTATAAAGTTACTAAAGGGGATACTGTTGGTTACATCTATAGTAAATATATTAAATTAACCTCTGAAGAAGCTACTTCTACCGAAGAAATTGCGGATATTTTAGCTATTCAAAGTAAACGCCAAAGTACTAGTGGTGGTAATCCTGCTCATTTAGATTATTATCCGGTAGAAAAAGTAACTTTTAAAGATAATGTTATGCCTGAGACAGTGCAAGCTTTATATTTAAATGGTGGTTCATATACGATTAAAAATATTGATAATTATATTTCTTTTGCCAAAGAAACCAAAATTAATGCGTTTGTTGTTGATATTAAAGATAATGGTACCCCAGCTTATGCTTCTAATGTTTATAAAGATAAGAGTCCTTCTAGTTATGAGCACGCTAATAATAGTTTAGAAGACTATCAAAAAGCGATTAAAAAATTAATTGATAATGGTTTCTACGTTATTGGTCGTATAACTGTTTTTAAAGATATGTATTATGCGATTGATAATCCAGCTGATGCGATAATCGATACCAGAACGGGACAACCTTTTTATTATGCTAATACTTATTGGCCCAGTGTCTATGATCGTGATGTTTGGGAATTTAATATTGATTTAGCTAAAGAAGCGGTCCAAGAAATGGGCTTTAATGAAATTCAATTTGATTATGTTCGTTTCCCTGATCGAACCAGTACTTATGAAGCCAAAGGTATTATGGATTTTAATAATACCTATGATGAAGAAAAGGCTCAAGCTGTTCAAAGGTTTTTAAGATATGCTACGGATGAACTTCATAAATTAAATGTCTATGTATCTGCTGATGTCTTTGGTGAAAGTGCCCATTTATATGTTACGGCCTATGGTCAATATTGGTCAGCTATTTCTAATGTGGTCGATGTTATCAGTGCGATGCCATATCCCGATCATTTTAATGCTCATGAATATGATTTTAAGAATGTTGTCTGGACGGTTCCTTATGATTTACTATACTTTTGGAGCAGTAAGTACGCTAGTGTTCGCCAAAGTGAAATAACTACTCCTGCCATTGCTAGGACTTGGATTCAATGTTATAATACTATTAAAGAGCCATATATTGTCTATGATAGTGATAAAGTAGCTGATGAAATAAAAGGATTATATGATGGTGGTCTAAAAGGTGGTTATATGACTTGGTTATCAACTTCCGAATTAAGTAAATATCAAAGTCAAAAGAAAGCCTTCAGTAAGGAGTATTAAAATGAAAAGTATTATTTTAAATGATATAGAGTACGATGTAGTAAAAGATGATCAGATGTGTTTAGATATCAATAAACTAAAAGAAAAATGTACTGATTATTTTACCAGCTTTGATTATATTTTGGGCGATTATGCTTATAATCATCTAAGATTAAAAGGCTTCTATGATTCAAAGAATTCTAACTGTAAAGAAATAAATAATATCGATCTCCTAGATGATTACTTAAAAAATTATTGTGCTTATGGATGTAGTTACTTTCTGTTAAAGAAAAACTCAAAATAATTTTTCTAATATAGGCCTCATTACTTAAAAATAAAGTAATGGGGTGATTTTATTTTTCCAGTCTTTATTCATTTGAGCAGATTTAGCTAATTAAATATTAGTTTGTCGCTAGAAATAAAAATAATTCAAATTATCAAAAAAAAACATGGTAAAATCTAATTAAGTGTAATAATTAATATGAAGGGTGGTAAAGATAATGAATAAAAACAAACAACAGAAAATAAAGGAGGAAACTTATGAATGAAAATAAATTACAAGTAATAAATAAGCTATTTAGTGATGAAACAATACGAACATTATGGGACAAGGATAAAGAAAAATATTATATAAGTGTTGTAGATGTAGTAAGTGTATTATCGGAAAGTAAAGATGGAAGACATTATTGGAATGTACTAAAATCAAGGTTAAAAGAAGAAGGAAATGAACTGGTCACAAATTGTGACCAGTTGAAATTAAAAGCTCAAGATGGTAAATATCGTTTAACAGATGTGGTTGATATTGAAGGAATGTTTAGAATAATAGAATCAATTCCTTCAAAGAACGCTGAACCAATTAAACAATGGTTAGCTAAACTTGGTAGTGAAAGAATCGATGAAACTTTTGATCCTTCCATTGCACTTCAAAGAGCTATAGATTTATATCGAGCCAAAGGTTATGATGAAAATTGGATTGCTAAAAGAGTTAAAGCACTACAAGATAGAAAACAATTAACTGATATATGGAAAGAAGGCGGAATTAAAGAGGGACTAGAATATGCTATTCTTACAAATGAAATTTATCAAACTTGGTCTGGAATGACTGCTAAAGAATACAAAAAATTTAAAGGTTTAAGAAAAGAAAATTTGCGAGATAATATGGATAATACCGAGTTAGTACTTACAGATTTATCAGAAGAAGCAACCAAAAGAATAGCAGAAGAGAAGAAACCGAGCGGATTAAATGAAAATATAAAAATAGCTCGTAAAGGTGGAAATATTGCAAAAATAGCTCGTGAAGCATTAGAAAAAGAAATAGGAAAATCAGCAGTAACTCCAGTTAATAGACTTAATTATGAATATTTAGAAGAAAAAGATAAAACCTTAATAGAGAATAAAAACTGATTAAAAAATTATTGGGCTTATGGATGTAGTTACTTTTTGATATAAGCCCCATTACTTAAAAATAAAGTAATGGGGTGATTTTCTACTTTTTTAAAACTTTATCAAATTCGTCTTGGTAAAGTTTTTCTCATTTAGAAAGATTTAGTTAATGAAGTATTGTTTGTAGTTAGAAATAAAAATAATTTAAATTATCAAAAAAAACATGGTAAAATCTAATTAAGTGTAATAATTAATATGAAGGGTGGTAAAGATAATGAAAAAAAACAAAGAAAAAAACTACGATATCGAGAAGATATATTAGATAATATGGGTAGTGAAGAATTAGCCCCCAATTTATTTAGAATTACTCAAACTGAAGCAAAATTAAAAAGGGATAATATTAAAACTGAGAGAGCAGCTAATAAAACTCATTTTGAAATGGGAAAAGACATAAGGAAGTTCATTGCTAAAAAAGGGAGGTACCATGGCTGAAAAATTACCTACACCTAAAAAGAGTTTAAAAGAACTTGAAAAAGAAGAAAAAAGAAAATTTGTAATTACTAGAAAAAAAACTTTTAATTACATGATATAATAAAGATAACAATTAAGGAGTTGGTCTTATGAGTTTTATTAAAGATAAAGAACTACTATTAAAACACATTATTGAATCTTTAGGTTATAAAAAGAATAATATTTCTTTAAATGTTTCTAGTAGAAGAGGGTTAGGCGATTATCAATTTGATGGAGTTATGTCTTTAGCCAAAGAAAACCATCAAAATCCACTTATTATTGCTAATGAAATTAAAGAAAAATTAGAGCAAGAAGCCACTTTTATTAATGTTAATATTGCTGGACCGGGTTTTATTAATTTATCCTTTAAAAAAGAGGCTTTAATAGCTTATATGAATAGATTAAATAACAATTTATCCATTAACATTGATCAAGAACCACCTAAAAATATTCTGCTTGATTATGGAGGCGCAAATGCAGCTAAAGCTTTACATGTTGGCCATCTAAGAAGTGCCAATATTGGCGAAGCTCTAAAAAGATTAGCTAAAACCTTGGGTCATCATGTTCTAGCTGATGTCCATCTAGGTGATTTAGGACGTCAAATAGCCATGGTTATTTATGAAACAAAGGTTAGAAAACCAGAATTAATATATTTTGATGATCATTATGGGGGACCTTATCCTAGTGAAGCACCCTTAACGGCTGAAGAATTAGAAGAATACTATCCTAGTGCCAGTAAAAAAGCCAAAGAAAGTGAAGAAGTTTTAGAAGCCGTACGTGCTATTGATGCCGCTTTACAAAGTGGTCATCCTGGTTATAATGCTTTATGGGATCATATTATTAAAGTATCCAGTGTTGAAATTAAAAAAACTTACAATCGCTTTAATACCTCCTTTGATTTATGGGAAGGAGAAAAAGATAGTTTTGCCTATATTGATGAAACTTTAGCTAAAATTAACGAATCAAAGCTGGCATATCTTGATCAAGGAGCTACTATCATTGATGTTAGTGAACCTGATGATAAATTACCCATTCCTCCGTTTATTTTATTAAAAAGTGATGGTTCGACTTTATATAGTACTAGAGAAATAGCGACTCTTTATTCCCGGGTTAAACGATTTCCATTAGATGAAATCTGGTATTTTACCGATAAAAGGCAAGAACTACATTTTAACCAAACCTTTCGGGCTGCTTATAAAACTAAAATTGTACCCCCAAGTATTAATCTCCAGTTTTTTGGTTTTGGTACCATGAATGGTCCTGATGGGACGCCTTTTAAAACCAGAGATGGTTCGGTTATGAAATTAGATGATTTATTTAATTTAGTTAATCAAGAAACATATAGTAGATTAGGAAGCAATATTCCTGATAATGAAAAAGAAGGGATAAGTGAAATGGTCGCTGTTGCCGCTATTAAATATGCTGATCTTTTACCTAATATCAATAAAGATTATGTTTTTGATCCGGTTAAATTCAGCGATATTGAAGGTAAAACAGGTCCTTATTTACTATATTCAACAATGCGAATTAAATCATTATTAAAAAAAGCCGAACTGGATCATATCGAAAAATCCAGCATTACGGATATTTATAATGAAGATGATCGAGAAATCATTTTGGAGATTTTAAATATGCCCGCCATCTTAACCAGTGCTTATCATACAAAAAGTTTAAATGATATATGTGATTATTTGTATCGTTTAAATAATACTTACAATAAGTTTTATGCTAATAATCGTATCTTAACAGAAGAAGATCAAGCAAAAAGAGCTTCATGGCTAACTTTATCAAGTATTGTCTATCAAATTAATACCTTATTGTTAGATATCTTAGCTATTAAAGTTCCTGATAAAATGTAGAGGAAAAAGATGAAAGAAATATTTTACAATAATGATCATTTAAAAGATAAAGATATCAATAATTTTATTGATAGAGCTAAAATGCTTATTATTAATTCTCATAATGAAATACTTCTTAATTATTCTCATAATACCTATCATTTACCTGGTGGTCATTTAGAAAAAGAAGAAACTTTTGATGAATGTGTTTCCCGAGAAATATTAGAAGAAACAGGAATAGAAATCCCTATACAAAAAAGAGATCCTTTTTTAATTATCAAATATTATTGCCAGGATTATCCTAAAGAGGGTTTAAATACTAATTATAAAATCAATTATTATATAATTAAAACTGATTTAACCCCTGACATAAAGAAGATCAAAATGACAGATAATGAAAAAGAGGGTAATCTAATTCACAAATATCTTAGTTTAGATATTGTCTTAATTGAATTAGAAAAAAGTATGGCTATTAGTCAAAATAAAAATACAACCTTAGATACTATCCAAGCCATTAAAGAGTATAAAGAAAGTTTAGAACGATGATAAGGAAATAAAGATATTGCCATTATCACATAATTACGATAAAGATACATTAAAATATTGACTTATATATCCTGATATGCTACAATTTATACGTTTGCAGCCTCTAGCTCAAACCGCATTGAACTGGTAGAAACATCTTTATGTACCAATAGAGCGAGTCTTAAGTATTAAAAGGAGGAATGAAAATGAACGCTATTATTAAAACTGGTGGAAAACAATATCTTGTTACCGAAGGTTCTGTTATCTATGTGGAAAAATTAGATATAGAACTAGGTAAAAAGGTTGTTTTTGATGAAGTATTAATGTTAGATGGTCAAGTAGGTAATCCAATTGTTAGCGGTGCTAAAGTTGAGGGAGAAGTTTTAAAACAAGGAAAACAAAAGAAAATCCGTATTTTTAAATATACTCATAAAACCAGAGCTAGCCGTAGAACTCAAGGACATAGACAACCATATACCAAAGTAGAAATTAAAAAAATTGGGTAATTAAAATGATTAAGATTGAAGTCTTATCTAAAAATAATTATATTAATAAAGTTATTATTAAAGGTCATGCTAATTATGATAATTATGGTCAAGATATTGTTTGTAGTGCCGTTAGTTCCATTGCAACGACGTCCATTAATGGCATTCTTTCGCTTAATGAAGAAAGCCTTGTATATCATAATGAATTAGATAAAATGACAATAGAAATTATTTTAGAAGATGAAAACACAAATAAATTAATAACTAATATGGTTAATTTATTAAAAGAGCTACAAAATAAATATCAGAAGAATATATGTATAAAGGAGGAATACCTATGAGAATGTTAGAATTAAATATTCAATTATTTGCCCATAAAAAAGGGCAGAGTTCTACTAGTAATGGTCGTGATTCCGCTGGCCGTAGGCTAGGAGCTAAAGCTAGTGATGGTGAATTTGTTACCGCTGGATCAATCCTATATCGTCAAAGAGGAACAAAAATGTTCCCAGGTGAAAATGTTCGTCGTGGTAGTGATGATACGTTATATACAACCATTGATGGCAGTGTAAAATTTGAGCGTCTTGGTAAAGACAAGAAACAAGTAAGTGTATACAAAATTGTAGAATAGTGACTACAATTTTTTATATACTTTTTTTCATTAGGAGGTTGCTATGAAAGAAAAACTTACCTTAACTGAAGAAGGATATCAGCAATATATAAATGAGATAAATAAATTAAAAGAAAAACTTAATAATAATGCTGGAGAAGGATCCGAAGCTATTAGAAATGCGGTTGGTGATGGTTGGCATGACAATTTTGCTTTTGAAGATTCCGTACGTGAAGAAAAAAAGCTATCCTTTGCAATTCAAGAAATGTTGTACAATTTAAATAATATTGAAATAATTAAAGAAAATAAAAAGATCAATAAAAATGTCATTAATATTAATGATATAATAGAGCTAAAGCTAACTTATCCTAATAAAGAAACTGAAATAGGAATTTTTAAACTGACTGGTAATTATAAAACTAAATTAGTAGATGAATTTCAAGAGATAACACTAAATAGTCCACTAGGGAAATCGATCTATCATCAAAGAATCGGATCTTTTGTTTCTTATAATATTGATGGTCATAAAATAGAAGTTACTATTATAAAGGTGGTCTCTAGATGAAATACGAATTAATTAATATCAATTTGGAGCAAAAGATGGATCAAACTTTACATTATGTCTCTAAAAACATTCTTTTATCAGGACATAACAGTAAACCTGTTTTACTACATAGTTTTAAAGTAGGATTAAGTTTATATCTTAATAAGTATCATGATAATATTATTATTAGTGGTATTTTACATGATCTAATTGAAGATACCGATATAACTAAAAAAGATATTGAAAAAGAATTTAATAAAGATATCGCTAATATAGTAGCAGCTGTAAGTTTTGATGATACAATATTAGATAAATATGAACAAGCACGATTAATGTTTCAAAAGTGTTATAATTATGGCTTTGATGCCTTAATAGTTAAATGTGCTGATTTATTAGATAATGTTAATTATATTAATTTTGCCGACAATCCCAAAGAATTATTAAAAAAATATCAATTATTTTTAGATTTATCATTAGATAAAATTGGTCATGAAAAGATATATCAGGATCTATTGAATAAAGTTAATGGTTATAAGTAAAAGAGGAAAACAATTGAAAAAGGAGTAAATAAAGATGGGAAAAGAAACAGATATTAATGTAAACATCAATGGAGTTCAATTAAATTGTAGAGCAGTTGCTATTATTGAGTATAATGGTAAAATTCTATTTCAAAAAAGGATGCAAGATAATTTCTGGGCATTACCTGGTGGTAAAATAAGAATTGGGGAAACAACTGAAATGTCTATAAGAAGAGAATTAGAAGAAGAACTAGGATTAAAAAATTTTTCCATTAAAAATGTTTGTACCATTTCAGAATATTTCTTTACTTTTGGTACTGATAAATATCATCAGTATATTTTTGGTCATAAAGTTATGGTAGAACCTAATGAATGGATATATAAAAGGCAACAATTTAATGGAATAGAAGAAAATGAGAATTTAATGTTTAAATGGCTTGATATTGATAAGTTGGATAAAGATAAAATAAAACCCGATTTTTTAAAAGAACAATTAACTAAAATAAATATAAAAGAATTACAATTTATTTCATATGAAGAAAAAGGTGATTAATAATATGGAACAAATAAATGTAAAAGAATATTTAGGGAAATTAGTAAAAGTAAAAGTAGATAGACCACTTGGTACAAAGCATCCCAAACATGGTTTTATGTATATGATTAATTATGGTTATATTCCAGATACCATCAGTGATGATGGAGAAGAACTTGATGCATATATTTTAGGTGTTTATGAACCAGTAGAACAATTTAAAGGTCGAGCAATTGCAGTAATACATAGAATTAACGATAATGATGATAAATTAGTTGTTGTACCTGATGGAGTTAATTATTCAGATGATGCCATAAAAGCTTTGACAGAGTTTCAAGAAAGGTATTTTGAATCAGAAATAATAAGGTGAAATAATGGAATATTGGGATTTATATAATAAAAATAAAGAAAAGATAAATAAAATTGTTCAAAGAGGGGATAAATTAAGGGATGATGAATATCACTTAGTAGTCAATGTTTGGCTAAAAAATAGTAAAAATGAATTTTTAATTGCCCAACGTTCGGCTAACAAAAGTTTTCCATTTAGCTGGGAATGTGTAGGTGGTTCATCGTTAAAAGGTGAGAATTCAATTGATACAGCAATTCGTGAAGTTAAAGAAGAATTAGGTATTAGATTAGATAAATCGGATGGAAAATTAGTTGGAACAACTTTAAGATACTTTCCTAGTTGTCCTGATATTCTAGATGTATGGCTTTTTGAATGTAATATTCCAATAGAGCAGGTAGTTATTCAAGAAGAGGAAGTATGTAAAGCTATGTGGGCCAGTATAAATGATATCAATAAGTTATATGAAGAAAAAAAGTTTGAAGCTAATGCTTTTTTTAAAGAAGTTTTAAAGAGAGGCATGTGATTAAAAAATGGTAAATATTGTAAAACAGAATTTCAAAAGAAATGCCAAATTATTTAATGATCTAAAACAACAATTAAAAGTTGAGTGGGTGACGATATACCAATTGATCATGTTGGTTCAACAGCCATACCAAAAATGTCTGGCAAAAATATTATTGATATTCTTATAGGTGTAAAAAATTTAAATATGTTTACTGAATTAGTAAAAAAAATAACAGATTTAGGATATTTTTCAAGTGAAAAATCAAAAACTACAGAATATCAATTTTTTGCTTCAAGAAAAGAAGAAACACAATCTGGTGATAACCATATCCATTTAGTATTATTAGGAACTGATAGATACAACGATTTTCTAATACTTAAAAATTATTTGCTAAAACATCCAGAAATGGCAAAGACTTATGTGAATTATAAAAAAGATGTTATTAAACTTTCTGAAAAAAAGCGAAGTGAATATAAAAGAATAAAAAGTGTTTTTGTTAGCGAACTGATAAAAATGGCAAAAGATGATTTATAATATAAAATCATTTTTAATATGTTATAATGAAAAGAAAAAAGTGATATTTTAGTATAGATAGAAAAGGAAAGTAGTATGGAAAGAATAACAAGATGTAGAGGAATCATTTTTATTGATAATAATTTAGCAGTAATGCACCGTGTAAAGAAAGACAGTGATTATTACGTATTTCCAGGTGGCGGAGTAGAGAAAGAAGATATAAATAAAGAAGAAACTGTCAAAAGAGAAGTAAAAGAAGAATTTGGTATTGAGGTAAATCCTAAAAAATTAGTTTATATTTATAAGAAAGACAATACAACTCAATATTATTATTTATGTGAAATGATAGGTGGATCTTTTGGTACAGGACAAGGCCTTGAAATTATTAATTATTGGGAAAGAAAAGGATTTTATTTACCAGATTTAATAAAGATTGATAGAATTGATCAATTAAATTTAGAACCCAAAAAATTAACTAATATTTTGTTAGAAGATATTAATAAATATGGGTTGGAGTTAAATAGCAATATTACTTCAATTGTAGATGAGGATATAGAAAAATAATTTTTGAAAGGAATCTATAATGAAAAGAGAATCTAGTAGATGTCTAATTTTTAAAGATAATAAGGTATTGCTTATATATAGAGAAAGAGATGGAGAAAAATATTATGTTTTTCCAGGTGGAAAAATAGAAGAAAATGAAACAAAAGAAGAATGTATTATTAGAGAATGTAAAGAGGAGCTAGGTATTAATGTTATACCAATTAAGTATATTTATCAGGTAATAGGAGAAGATTTTATTCAACATTTCTTCTTATGTGAATGGATTAATGGGAAAATTGGAAGTGGAGATAAAGAAGAATACAATTCTAATAGAAAAGGTGGATTACAAAAACCAATTTTTGTAGATGTTAAAGAAATGCTAGATTTAAATATTATATCTAAAGAAATCAAAATCCAATTATTAGGTGATTTAGAAAAATATGGAGAAACACTTGATAATAATGTTAAAGATATTATAGAATAATAGAAATATAAACATGATAAAAACCTTAGTTGATATTTTTTTTGATTAAGAGTACAATAAGATTTCTAATACTTTATAAAAAAGTAATAATTTTTGAAAGATATATAGAGTATTGTAACATTTATAGTTAATGGGGGTCATTATGAAATCGGAAATTTTAAAAATTGTATATGATTATTCAATTAATAAAAGAATAGTGGATGAAGAATTTATTGAAAAATTAATAAATATTATAATCACAAAAAAAGAATTAACGCCTTTTTTAGAAAAAATAGTATTTATTCCGGAATCTATTGAATGTAATGATGAGGCATTTTCTCCAGCTGGATATTATCCATTATTAAAAGAAATAAGAATATGTATAAATTTATTTGAAAAAATATTTATTAATAGAAATAAGATTATCCAAACATTGAATGCTAATGAATTGTTTTTTTATAAAAATACTGCAATTACCCAAATTATACTACATGAACTTGAACATGTTTATCAAAATAAAAAGATATTTATAGGTGAAGAAGATTTAGAAACCAAATTATTAAAAGTTGGTAATTATCATTTTGCTTATATTACAAGTTTACGTCAAGAAATGTTATCATCAAAAGATGAAGTTCTGAAAGAACAATTATTATCTAAGATTAATGAACGAAGAAGATTATATTCACAATACTATATATATAATCCTTGTGAAAGAATGGCTCAAATAAACTCATATAAAGTAATAATGAATGCCATTAGTCCAATAGAAGGATTAATTCCATCCGTAGTAAAAAATACTAGTACATGTGTTAGACAACAATTGTCTGATGGTTTTGAGATTAATTTTAAACGAGTCTGTGCTCCTACTATAGTTTATATGCAAGCTTTAGGTTATCAATGGGAGTTAGAAAACTTTTATTTTTACAATAGAAATAAAAGAAAATTATTAAAAAATATTAGTGAATTACATAGTTTAGACGATAGATTACTTTTTGGATTACCAATAAGTAAAGAAGAATTTTATAAAATTAAGGTATAATTTACTTCTAATAATTAAAAAGAAAGTTTATTATATATACTAATAACAAATCAATATGAACAGTTAAAAATAATTTTATAGAAGTTATATTGAATAAAACTCAAAATAAATTAAATTATAATCTATATTGTAAAAATATAGATTTTTATATTTTATTACAAAAAGATGTTATAATTAGTTTGATAGTACGGAGGTATGGATGAATAAATTATATATAATAACCGGACCTGCTGGCGTTGGAAAAAGCACTATTTCCAAGAGTATTGCTGAATCTATGAATAAATCAGCCCTAATTGCGGGTGATGATATATATCATTTAGTAATTGGTGGCTATGTAAGTCCTTGGAAAGAAGGTAATCACTTAGATATCTTTTGGCAAAATGCTATAATACTTATCAAAAATTTTCTAGAAAATGGCTATGATGTTATTTTTAATTATATTGTTTATCAAAAAGATTTGGAGAAACTAAAATTAGAATTTAAAGATTATACTTCTAAATTTATTGTTTTATTAACAGATGAACAAACCATAATTGATAGAGATAATCTAAGACCAGTTGATTGTCGTATGGGTGAAAGAAGTATTATTTTATTAAATAAATTTAAAGATCAAAATTATGATCATAAATATATACTAGATACTTCATTATTATCAATTGAAGAAACAATAAATATTATTATTAATGAAGGTCGTTTTAAAATTACATAAATAAGATGAAAGAAAAGAGTGGTAGAGTGAAAGAAATATTTTATAATCAAGATCATTTAACTAATGAAGATATAGATGAAAAAGTTGTTAGAACGAAAGCAATTATTATTAATTCCCAAAATGAAATCACTTTAGGTTATTCTAATAATACCTATCAATTTCCCGGAGGTCATTTAGAACCTGGCGAAACTAAAGAAGAGTGTTTACTTAGAGAAATAAAAGAAGAAACAGGTATAGAAATTACTAATGCAGTAATTGAGCCATTTATGTTAATAAAATATTATAATAAAAATTATTATAATACAGGTAAAAACCGTGAAAATGATATTTATTATTATGTTATTAAAACAGAAGCTAAAATTAATATGGAAAATACCAGTTTTGATGAGTGGGAGAAAGATGGCCATTTTGAAGTCAGAGTAATAAACCTAGACGATATTGAAAAAACCCTTATTGATAGTATTCCTGATAATCCAGTTAATAAAATAATTGTTAAAGAAATGTTACAAGTCTTAACCGAATTTAAGAGTATGAATAAATTTAGTAATAATAAATATATCAGCTATGAAAATATTCTGTTAAGAAGATTGGAAAATAACAAAAACGATTATCAATTATTAGAAATGTGGTATCAAGAAAAAGAAGTTTATACACATTTTGAACAGCGAATATTAAATTATGCAGAAATCGTAAAGAAATATTATCCAAGAACTAGAAAAAATACCAAGATACCCGTTTTTATCATTGAATATGATAGTACTCCAATTGGTATAATACAATATCAAAGAGTCTCACTACCTAATCAAAAGTTATATAATATTCATGATGATAAATGCTATGAAGTAGATATTTTTATAGGAAATATAAAATTGCATAATAAAGGTATTGGCGAAAAAAGTGTCAAACTCATATCTGAATTTTTATTTAAAAATGGCAATGCTAATTCAGTTATAATGTGTCCTTTAAAGAGTAATGAAAAAGCCATTAATTGTTATAAAAAAGTTGGTTTCATCATATATGGAGAATTAACAACAAAAGATACCATTGGTGATTTACAAAAATATTTAATAATGTTATTAAATAAACCATTTGTAGTTGATTAATTATATATTCTGTGATAGACTATATCTAATTTTTAGGAATATTTTTTCTGTAATTAATAAAACTATCAGTTAATTAAGAAATTTATTTAAATGTCAATTTAAAGATATTAGACGTGTTTAATTTTATAAAAAGTATAACATATGATCTATATTTTGAAAAAAATATATAAAATATCAGCTAATAGAGGAGAAAAAATGATATACGATTTGCATATTCATAGTAAGTGTTCTGATGGCAAATATACTAGATTAGAGTTATTGCATAGATTAAATATGTTAAAAGCTAATGTTGTTTGTTTTACCGACCATAACTATGTTGATACAGATAATGATTTAAATAAGTTGACTTTAGATTATGAAAATATTTACTTTGAAAAGGAATGTATTAAACTATATAATGCGACTGAATTAGATGTAGAAGAGAATCCTTTTTTACATATATTAGGTTATGATTTAAAAAAACCAGAGGTTTTACAAAAAACTTTAATGAATATTAATTTAGAAAATATAGAAATTTGTCGAGCCATAGTTGAAAATATAAAAAAACATTTTGGAATTGAAATCTCTTTTAATGAATTAGCTGCAATGACAACAAATGGTTTTGTAAGAAAAAGTACTATTGCTCAATGGTTAGTATCAAGGGGTCATATTGATAATATAAGAGATGCTTTTTCAGTATTTTTAAGTAAAGGATCTCCTTGTTATATTAAAAAGCGTTCACTAACCCTTATTGAAAGCATACAACTAATAAATGAATCGCATGGGATATCAATATTGGCTCACCCATCATCTTTAAATTACAATGAACAAGAGTTGACATATTTTATTGAAAAATTAATTGATTATGGAATAAAAGGTATTGAAATTTTTAATGCTTCCAAAAATAATGAAGAGCAAATGAATACTTATAAAAAAATAGCCAATAAATATAATTTATATCAAACGAGTGGTAGCGATTTTCATAATGATAATGAAACTCCCATAATTACTCTAAATAATACCAATAGTGAAAAATTTATTAAGATGCTAGAAAAGAGGGGAAAATAATATGAAATATAAAGATATTCAATTAGTTATTCTTGCTGCTGGAAAAGCTACCAGATTATTTCCATTAACTCTGAATACACCAAAATGCTTACTAAGTGTGAAACAAAAGCCAGCAATATATAATATGATAATTCCTTTAATTAAAGAAGGATTAAAAGATATAACGATAATTGTTAGCCCTGAGAATAAAGAAATAATAAAATTATTTAATGATACAATATTTTCGGATAAAAATATTAAAATAAATTATATAATTCAGGAAAATCCAAAAGGACCAGGACATGCATTTACCCTTGCCGAAAGTCATATTAATAAACCAACAATACTTTTATTATCAGATACAATCTGTTCAATTCCAAAAATATTAGATAGAAGTTGGATTGCTGTTCAAAAGATTTCAAAAAATTTATTTAAAGATTATTGTTTAGTAGATGTAAAGAATGAAATAATTAATGGATTTATAGAAAAACCGAGTAAATATGATAAAGAGCCTTTAGCAGTTATTGGTTTATATTATTTTCATAATATCAGATTATTAAAACGCACTTTAAAAAGTATAAAATGGGATGATAATAAAGAATTACAGCTTTCAGAAGTCTTTTTAAAATATATGAAAAAAGAAAACATTTGTATAGAAAGGACAAAAGATTGGGAAGATTTAGGAACACTAGAAAAATATCAACAACTTTCGAGAACCAAAAATAATTGTAGGCACTTTAACAAGTTAGAATTTGGTACTTTAGGAACAATAAAAAAAATTAGTGAATATGAAAAAATAAAGTCCGAAATGAATTGGTTTAAAGAAGTGGAAAATACAATTTTTGCTAAAGTTAGTCCCAAATTTTACGAAAATACCTTTGATTATAATAGTTATTGTATTGAATATTATGATTACTTAACAATAATGGAATATTTTTTATATTATCCAATCCCTCAAAATAATAAAATAAACATCTTTAAAGATCTAGCTTTGACTTTACATAGTATTTATATTGAAACAAAATTGAATTATGTTGATAAAAAAATAAATACGAATAAATTTAAGGAATATTTTAATGATATTCTAATTAAAAAAACGGAAGACAGAATTAAAAAATGGGATAGATATGACTTGGTTTTAGCCGATACAATAAAGATAAATAATATTGAGTATGTAGGGTATCAAAAGGCTCTTTCTTTATTAAAACCCAGTATAATTAAAATTTGTGATACAAGTCCAGATTATATTAGTATTATACATGGCGACCCATCTTTTTCAAACATTCTTTATTCTCCAAAATCAAGTATTTTCAAATTTATTGATCCTAGGGGAAATTTTAAAATAGATACTATTTTAGGTGATTATAGATATGACTTTGCTAAATTAAGACATTGTTACCATGGAAAATATGATGAGATCATTAATGATTTGTTTTCAATAAATGAAATTCGTGATAATATTGAAGTGACTTATTATAAAAAGCACGATTATGAATGTTTTGACAATATTATTAATAAATTATGTAATTTAGATATAAATGATATTGAATTAATTGAGTCATTGTTATTTATATCCATGATTCCTTTACATAGTGATTATAAGGATAGACAGTTAGCGTTCTTTAGTCAAGGAATAATAATGCTAAATAACCAATTAAAGAAAAGAGGTCTAATATGAAAATCTTAATTATCGCTATTACAATTATATTTATTGTCTATTTAATGGCTTTTGTTAATTCCATTTTTACTATTTTTCTAGAAAAGAAGTACAATAAAATTTTAAAATCAGTGAAAATAGATAATTATAAAAATATTTATGTACTATTACCAGCTTTAAAAGAACAATCAATTGCTGATGATACAATTGATTGGTTTAGTAAAATTAAATATAATGGCAAAATAAATTTTATAATTATTACCACTGAAAGGGAAGAAAATGAATATGCCAAAAAAAATATTAAAGATTTAACGACTCAAACGGTAGTAAAGAATAAATTAAATAAATTAAAGGACAAAAGATTTTTACATATGCATTATCCATTAGTCGATGGCAACAAATCTTCACAAATGAATTATGCCATTGATTATATAATTAAGAAAGAAAAAGATTTTGATAATACATATATATCAGTTTTTGATTTTGATTCAAAACCAGATTTAAAAACATTCAATATTTTGAATAAAGTAGCAGAACTAAGAAATTCTCCTGATGTCATTCAGCAAGTTCCTCTAGCATTTAAAAATTATGAAAAGTTATCTCAAGAAAATAAAGTTTTAGAAGTTCTTTGCAGTTTACAACATTCTGTTAGATCTTTTGGGGTAGAAAAAATAAAATTATTGTTATCTTCTTTAACTAGCATGAAAATACCACAATATTGTATGGGAGCATGCTTACACATTAAATTAAGGACATTATTATTAAACAACAAATTTCCATTTTTTGTCGATGACTTAACCTTAGGATATAGATTATCTATAAAAGGTTGTAATTTTGCATATTTACCAACTTATAATTATTCATTATCTCAAAATAAAGTTGCAGATTATGTAAATAGTCAAGTTTTAATTTTTAAAGGAGTATCTACTTATTTAAATGAAGTATATCGAACAAAAGGTTATTTTTATGGGAAAGTTAAAATGTTTATTTCTGGTACTGGAAATTTATCAATGTTTGTACTAATACCATTTCTAGTAATAATTTATTATTTATATATGCTTTTTACTTGGAATATTACTTTATTGGGAGTAATGTTGTTTACTACACATTATTTGTGGTCAATTTCCTCTTATATACATATAAAGCTTAATGGCTTTAAAAACGATAAAAAAAGCATATCTTTCCTTGCAATAATATTATCACCAATTTGGCAAATATTTCGACCATCTGGTTATATTGTTTTTTTAAAAAGATTTATAATTAGTAAAATTACAAAAAGTAATATCAAATATCGAAAAACTGAGAGGTAAAATTATGAAAGAAAAAGATATTAAAAAAATTTTTAAAGATTTAAATATAATTATTACCAAAATAAAACCTGCTACTAATTCATATAATTCCAGTGTTTATATCTGTTTTGATGAAAATAGTGAAAAAAAATACATTTTTAAAATATGTAATAATGAAAAGAAAAGAAAAACTGAAAGCGAATATTTGCTTTATTTAAATAAATACATATTAGTTCCAGACATTATTAATAATGGGTCAAAAAAAGATGTACATTATATTATAATTGAGTTTATATGTGGAGATAGCATGTATGATGAAGAAAGCCGAAAACTATTAGATAAGACAATTGAAGAAATAGGACAATTACTAGCTAAATTGCACACAGTTCCTTTATCTAAAATTGATGACAATTGGAAGGAATATCTATTAGGTTGTTTAGAAAAAACGAAAGAAGTATTAGATGGATATTTAGGGAGCGTTAATAACCAAAAGATTTATGAATATCTTAAAAAATATATAAATGATAAATTAGATTATAATCCAGTTTTATTACATATGGATTTTCGTATAGGCAATTTAATATTTAATAATGATGGAATTTATTTAATTGACCTAGAGAGCGTTAAATCTGGCGATTCAGTTTTTGATTTTGTTAAAATGAGTAGAATTTTAACTGTTCACCAATTTAAGATATTATTAAAAACATACAATAAAAACAGAACATTAGATAATAATTTCAAAAAAAAATTAGTATTTTACCGATTATTTGATTCCTACACTTCCCTATTTTGGTGTATATCAAAAAATCAGATTAATTCGAATTATTTTGAAATCAATAGTAAGGTAGTAAATAAGGGGATAAAAGATTTAAATGAAAAAGGGACTATTTTTTAATATTGTAATTATTTTAAATATTGTATGTAAAATTTCCAAAAAATCAAATATTAAGACCGAAGAATTAATGCAATCAACAAATCCAGAATCAATTAGAAGTTATTACAATGAAATTGTTAAAAGGAAAATTAAAGTTGCAAAACTCTATTTTTGTTTAGATATTTTTGGTAAACTAATAATAGTTCAAAAAAGAATACGAGGATTAACATTAGAGAAATTATTACAAAATTCAAAAATATCACTTGAATATAAATTTAAAATAATGGATAAATTATGGGATATTTACTTAAAAATGTTAAATAGTGATTATATACTTGATTGGAACTTTAAAAATTTTATTATTTACAATGATGAGTTGGTATATGTTGATTTAAATCCTGTATTAATAAAAAATGAAATTAAATTAATAAAAAGTGATAATTTACAAGAAATAAAAAAAGGATATTTAGATGACAATTTAAGAATAGCTGGAATAATTGGTTATTCATTAGGATATTTGTTAGATTTTGATAGACAGATTTTAAAAGATTTTTTTAAACATTTAGAGAAAAATATTAAAAACAAATTTAATATAACTTACAATGAATTATTAAAAATAAAAAATGAACATATTTATATAAAAAAATTAAGAGTAATAAAAGAATATATAGATTATGGAGATATCGAAAATACTAAAAAAAATTTAAAAATGTTGTCAGTACGAAAATATACGTTAGGAGAAAATGATGGATAGTTATATATTTAGAAGTAATGATATTTCAATTTTAGTAGAATCGAATAATTCAAAAATTATTGAAGATTTGAAATTAAAATATCAAACATATTTTGATACAAATGATAATTTTGATTTTAAAATAACTTATTTAGATCACTGTTTGCCGTTACAAACAAGTTATAAGAGCAAAGAAAGAAATGAAAAAGATTATAATTATTTAGATTTTAATGGTGATTCATTGACAGTATATTTTAAATGTTATGATTCTACAAAGGAAGATTTTGCCAAAAGAATCCTTACCACTTCACTTATCAAAGTTTTACAAAAAAATGGTTATACAATACTTCACGGTGGTTGCGTTAAAAATAATGATCGAACTGTAATTATAACTGGAGAAGCTGGAAGTGGTAAAACAACAACATTATTGGAGTTACTTGCTAATGGATATTCTTATATTGCAAACGATAGACTTGCTGTAAAACAAACTACAGATGGAATAATTGTTTGTGGCATACCATTCTCTTTGGGTATAATTTACAATGATGCACAATCAAAAATTAAGGGTAATGATTATACTTATGTTGATTCTATAAATAAAATTTTTATTGAAAATAAAGATGTTGCATCAATGCTGGGAGTACCTGTGAAAAATATGGGTATTGCCACTGATATTATTTTATGTAGTAACAATACGCAAACCCAGACAGAAAACAAATCTATTGTAGAATTGTTGGGAAATAATATAATGTATGATGATTGTATTCCTGAAGATAAAAAATATTTAAATGTTATGTTTAAAGAATACATTAATTATAATGTACCAACTTATTTAAATAGTTTAAAGCTGTTTAATATATCCCGAAATCTTCCTTTAAAAGAAAGACTTTTATTATTTTTTCAAGAAGATAAAGCTAATTTTAAGGAAAGAGAAAAATTAAAATGAGTGCAGATATTAATTTTGAAATAAATGGGATTATATTAAATTTTAGAGCATGTGGATTGATAATTAATGATAAAAAGGTCTTATTTCAAAAAAGACAGCAGGATGAGTATTGGGCCCTACCAGGTGGGAAAGTATCATTATTAGAAAAAGGAGAAATAGCGGTATTAAGAGAGCTTAAAGAAGAAATAGAGGTCGAAAATTTACAAGTTGAGCGTTTATTAGATGTTTCGGAAAACTTTTTTGAAGTTAATGGAAAAAGCTATCATCAAATTGTTTTCTTATATTTAGTACACGTTAATCAAAACGAAATGATAACAAAAATTAATTCGTTTGATGGTCGGGAAAAAGGAAAAAATTTAATTTTTCAATGGATTCCTATTGAAAAATTAAACTGCCAACCACTGAAACCGGATTTTTTAGGAGAACAATTAAAAAAGTTGTTAGGTACTTCTGAAAAGAAAAAGAGTTTAATATTATAAATATGATATAAATTTTTAAGGAGAAATAAAGATGGAAAAAGAAAAAGATATTAATGTAAACATTAGTGGAGTTCAATTAAATTGTAGAGCTGTTGGAATTATTAAAAACAATAATAGAATCTTGTTTCAAAAGAGAAAGCAAGATCAATTTTGGGCTTTACCAGGTGGAAAAATAAGAGTTCGTGAAAAAAGCAGTGATACCTTAGTACGAGAAATTGAAGAAGAAATAGGTGTAAAAATTAAAGTAAAAGATTTGTTCAGTGTTTCGGAGTATTTCTTTAATTTTAAAGAAACCAAATTTCATCAATATATATTCGCATACAATGTGGAAATTGTTGAAGATAAAGAATTTTTAGATAAAGAAGAATTTGTTGGAATAGAAGAGGATGAGAATTTATTATACAAATGGTTTGATTTAGCAACAATAGAAACAGCCCCTATAAAACCAGATTTTTTAAAAGAACAATTATCTAAACCTTCAGATATTATGCAATTTAACTTTTATGAAGAAAAATAAATAAGATGATAATATATAATAGAGGGATTTTCGATCCAATAAAAAAAATAAAACTTAAATTAAATGATTGTGATTTATATTCAGAAGAACTTTTGTTACAAGGAGAACAACTTTTAAAAGCCGTTATTGAAACCGAAATGTCCGATACTTATAAGTTATTAACTTTGCTTATGAATAACTATGAACATAATTTAAATTATACAATTAAGAATAAAATTCCTACTTCTGAGTATCAGGGTATTAAATTTGATTGTGTTCACTTTAATACTATACTTCAAGAGAGGTTAAGTAAGATTGGTATTAATACTCATGTTATTACTCATAAAGCAGCCTTTTTTTCCACTCAATACGGTGACTCAATTATAAGAGAGGCTCATACTACTTTAGTATGGCTAACTAAAAGAAATGATAAAAATTATGCCGTTATTTTTGATCCTGGTTGGAAAATTTCAAAACCAATAGGATTTTATCTTACGGAATCTACAAATGCTGTTAAAGTATTTGATAATCAAATTGTCTTTAATTATAATGCAAAAGATAAAATATATCCTTATGAAATGGTAATGTCTGGTAGCAATATTTATTCTTATAATAAAGAAGATAAAGTCATGAAAACCTATTTTAATCCATTGCTTGAAACTGTTATCAATCCATCATTTTTAATGCCTATTTCATATTATATTTTATTAGGATATAAAGCACTAACAAATTCGATTGATATTAATAAGAGAGCTTATATTAAAATTATGTTAATATCGCAAATTTTTGATTTTTATTATAAAGGTGTTACTTATACATATACATTTGCTGAGTTAAAAGAAATGAAAGATACTAGCAACTTAAATTCATTATTGACTCCTGTTTGCAATTCATTAGATAAACCGATAGAAGAGGTCATGAACACATTATTCTTTACTATTAATCATATTGAAGAATTTAATAAATTACTTATTCCAGAGGTTTATACAGAAGCTTCCAAACTACTTTTAAAAAAATAGCAAAAATTTTTATATAATCTATCTTCTTTTTATATTGTAATATAAGGCAATATAAAAAGAAAAAGCAATATTTTGGGGTGATTATATGGCTAAAATTACTGTTTCACATTTAACTTTTTCTTATGATGGAAGTTATGATAACATTTTTGAAGATGTTTCTTTTGCCATTGATACAAATTGGAAACTGGGATTTATTGGGAGAAATGGTCGCGGTAAAACAACTTTTTTAAATCTTTTAATGGGAAAATTTGAATACTCGGGTAAAATTTCTGCCAATATAGATTTTGATTATTTTCCCTTTGAAGTTCAAAATAAAAATATCAGTTCCCTTGCGATAGCTTCTAAAATTAACCCTGATCATGAACAATGGAAGTTAGAGCGAGAAATATCTCTTTTAGCAATGGATCAAGAAATTTTAATACGACCTTTTGAAACCTTAAGTAAAGGAGAACAAACCAAGGTTTTGCTAGCCATTTTATTTTTAAGAGAAAATAATTTCTTACTTATTGATGAACCCACCAATCACTTAGATGCAGAGTCTCGTGTCGCGGTAGCCAAGTATTTAAAAAGCAAACATAGTTTTATTTTAGTTTCCCACGATCGAACCTTTCTTGATTCTTGCATTGATCATGTATTATCTATTAATCGAGCTAATATTGAAATTCAACAAGGAAACTTTTCTTCTTGGTGGGAAAACAAAAAACGCCAAGATAATTTTGAATTAAGTGAAAACGAGAAGTTAAAAGGGGAAATAAAGAATCTAGAACATTCAGCTAAACAATCGGCTAGTTGGTCTTATCAAGTAGAAGCTACCAAATATGGTGGCAGTAAAACGGATAATGCCAAGCTGGATAAAGGTTTTATTGGTCATAAAGCAGCTAAAATGATGAAGCGATCTATTGTTGCCCAAAATCGTCGCGAAAAAGCTATTGAAGAAAAAGGAAAACTTTTAAAAAATCTTGAACCAGCGGAAAGCTTGAAATTAAATCCACTAATTTATCGAAAAAATAGATTAATTGACATTTCTAATTTATCCCTTTTTTATGGTGAAAAAATGGTTTGCCAAAATGTAAATTTTACAGTTGAAAATGGTGATCGAATCCAGCTAAAAGGCCAAAATGGTTGCGGAAAGTCCAGTATTATAAAACTAATTTTAGGCCAAGATATTGAGCATAAAGGAACTGTAAATGTCGGTGAAGGTTTAATAATTTCTTATGTTTCCCAGGATACCTCGTATTTAAAAGGAAATCTTACCGATTTTGCTATCAATAATAATATTAATGAGAGTCTCTTTAAAGCTATTCTTCGTAAGCTTGATTTTGAAAGAATCCAATTTGATAAGAACATTGAGCATTATAGTGAAGGGCAAAAGAAAAAAGTACTGATTGCCAAAAGCTTATGTGAGCAAGCTGACATCTATATTTGGGATGAACCATTAAATTATATTGATGTTCTTTCGCGAATTCAAATTGAGGACTTAATTTTAAATTATTGTCCAACAATGATTTTTGTTGAGCACGATGAAATGTTTTCCAATAAAGTGGCTACCAAAACAGTACTTCTAGAAAAAAATTAAAAATATTATTTGACAAACAGCTAAAAACATGTATAATCTTAAATTAAGCAAGTGAGTATGTATAAGAGAAATCGAGCTACATAGAAATTCGTTAGAATTTTACACATGTGATTAAGCATGGAGTCACTATAATTAATTATAGTGAGTCTGTGCTTTTTTATTTAATAACTATTAAGGAGGAATTTGTTATGGCTATTATTGAAGTTAACAATATTTCAAAAGAATTTAAAGTTAAAATAAAAGGTCAAGGATTTAAGGGAAGCTTAAAATCTATTATGATGCCTAAAAATAAGATTGTTAAAGCTGTTAATAATATTTCTTTTGAAGTCGAAAAAGGCGAAATCTTAGCTTTTATTGGTCCAAATGGGGCAGGTAAGAGTACCACTATTAAAATGCTTACAGGAATATTATATCCTGATCAAGGCCATATCAAAGTTATGGATATTGATCCAACTAAAAAAAGAAAAGAATTAGCTTTTAAAATTGGGACTGTTTTTGGGCAAAAAGAACAACTATGGATGCATCTTACTCCTTACGATAATTTTAAGTTCTTTGGTTCCATATATGATTTATCTAATAAAGTTATTGACCAAAGAATTGAAGAACTACGTGTTGTTTTTGAATTAGATGATATTTTATATACACCTGTTAAAAATCTTTCTTTAGGTCAAAGAATTAAATGTGAGTTAGCGTGTGCCTTAATTCATAAACCAGAAATATTGTTTTTAGATGAACCTACTATTGGCCTTGATCCCGTGGTGAAAGAAAACATTCGCGTGTTAATTAAACGAATGAATAAAGAATATAAAACAACAGTCTTTTTAACCTCCCATGATGTTGGTGATATTGAAAAATTATGTAAACGCGTAATTATTATTAATAATGGTAAAATGGTTATGGATGAATCAATGGACCACTTAAAATATCATTATTTAGATAAAAAAATAATTGAAGTAAAAATGACAGAAAAAGTAAATCTTAGTGACGAAGATGGAATTAAAATTATTAAAGACAAGGGATATAATTTAAAATTAGAAATTGATACAGCTAAAAAAACAGTTATTGATGCTATTAAACTTTTAAATCCCGAAAAAATTATTGATATCAATATTTCTAATATTCCATTAGAAGAAATTATTTCCGGTATTTATCAGGAAGTGAATAAAAAATGAAAAAATATTTAAGTATTATTAAAATGGTTATGTTAGAAAAGAGCGAGTATCTTTATAATCAATTATTTAAAATGATTATTTATGCTGTTTTTATATATGTTTTCCTACAATTATGGGGATATATGTATAATGACACTAAATTAATTGCTGGTTATACATTAAGTCAAATGACTTGGTATGTTGCTTTTACTGAAATGATTTGGGGAGCTATCAGACCTAGAGCTATTCGTAATGAATTAAGTGATGAAATACGAAGCGGGAAAATTGCCTATGTTCTTAACAAACCCTTTAGCTATATTGGTTACTTAATATCCAAATATCTTGGGGAAGCGATTGTTGGTCTCTTAACTTATATCATTATTGGTACAGCTATCAGTTTTATTATTATTGGTCCATTAACAACTTTTAATATTAGCGTATTACCTTTTGTTTTAATTACGACCATTATCGCTACCTTTATTACTGGTTTAATTTATATTCTTATTGCTTTAAGTGCCTTTTGGATAGAAGAAAATTCCCCATTATTCTGGATATATGAAAAGTTAATTCTTTGTATTGGGGTTTTATTTCCTATTGAGATATTTCCTCAAGCCGTACAACCTTTTATCAAATTTAGTCCCGTTTATGTAACTACTTATGCTCCAGCCAAAATCGCGGTCGACTTTTCACTAAAGACTTTTATAAATATTACTGTATTTCAGCTAGGATATCTAACTATTGTTGGGCTTCTATGTTTTCTAGTATACCGAAAGGGAGTGAAAAAATTAAATGTTAACGGAGGTTAAAAAAAACATAAAATTATCATTTTTATGTTTTAAATATAATTTATTAAAAGCTATGGATAATCGCATTTCTTTTATCAGCCAAATCTTAGGAATGATATTAAATAATGGCACCATGATTATTCAGTGGATTGTCTTATTTTCTTTAAAAGATAACATTGGTGGATATGGCTTTAAAGAAGTTCTATTACTATGGGCTTTTGCTTCAACTGCCTATGGTATTGCCCATACTTTCTTTAATAATGCCTTTAATCTATCCCAATTAATTTTTTCAGGAAAGCTCGATGCCTTTTTAGTTCATCCTAAAAACACTTTAGTATATTTATCAGCCTCTTCATCTAGTGTTTCCGCTATAGGCGATATACTATTTGGTTTTATTGTCTTAATTATTTTAAAAGAAAGTATAATTACCTTCCTTATTTTCACCCTTTTATCCATATGTGGGGGATTAATATTAGCATCATACTCCATCATTTGGCATAGTTTGTCGTTTTGGTTTAATAATATGGATGAATTTGCTAATATAATGAATTCTAATATGGTTAATTTAGGTACTTATCCTAATGGCATATTTAGTAAAGAAATAAAGTGGCTATTACTAACTTTAATACCCGTAAGTTTTACAGTTCATATACCGGTTGAATTAATAACTCATTTTAATTTATTCTTACTTTTAGGAACCATACTCTTTAGCTTCTTATTAATTACTTTCGCTTTCCTTTTATTTAATAAAGGTTTAAAACGATATTCTTCAAGTAATTTAATGAGTGCTAGGATATAACTATTATTTTTATTTTTAATGAAAATCATTGAAGATAATTTTTTAGGAGGGCGTTTAAAAGACCGTTAGGTAAGCTGGAAAAGGGTTTAATATTATAAATAAATATGATATGATTTTTATGAAGAAAAATATATATCGATAAGATAAAAAAGTAGGTGATTATACATGACCATTTTAGATGTCAACAAATTAGCCAAAAACTTTGGCTATGGACAACTTTTTGAAGATGTTTCATTTTCCCTTAATGAGGGAGAATCAATTTCAATTGTTGGTCCAAATGGTTGTGGAAAGTCAACTATTTTAAAAATAATTGCAGGTCTTGAAAACTCTGATAGTGGTAATGTAAGTATTAAAAAAAAGGCTAAAGTTGCATACTTAGATCAAACGAGTTCAAGTATTAATGATGACAGATTAGTTTACGACATTCTTAAAAGTGCCTTTGGCGAACTTAATACCATGGAAAAACAGTTAAATGAGATACAGGTAATGTTAGAATCAAACTTAGAAGAAACTAAGTATAATGCTGTACTAACAAAATATTGTAATTTAATGGAAAGATTTTCAATGGCTGATGGCTATGACATGGATATGAATATTAATACAGTTATATCTGGATTAAATCTTGATAAAAACATATTGAGCCAAAGATATAATGATTTAAGCGGTGGCGAAAAAACACTTATTCAATTAGCTAAGACCTTAATTATTAAACCGGATTTAATTTTACTTGATGAACCAACTAACCATATTGATATTCCTACCAAAGAGATACTGGAAGAATCACTAGAGGATTTTGGTGGAACCCTTATATTTATTAGTCACGACCGATATTTTATTAATAAATTTGCCGATAAAATAATTGAATTCGATGGTGGCAAAGCTACTACATACCTGGGTAATTATGATGACTATAAGAAAAAAAAGTAAACAAAATTATTTAGATAATAGTACGGGGCTGATGAAGAAAATAGGCAATTCAACATACCGGACTTATTTAAGTTTATGAAAAGTGTGACATATAATCGATTTCCATAGGAATCTGTATATTGCAAAAATAATACCAAAATTTGCCTTATCTTCCAAAATATGGTATAATCATCTTGTATCAGGGGGATTATTCATAAATGATTATAGGTACTGTTCGTGCCGTAGCAGAATAATTAAAGATTTATATAATATAATAAAGCAGTACCAATATTTATTAAAATATTTTTGTACTGCTTTTATTTACGTAAAGCTAAATGATAATTATTCTTAAATAATATATTATTTAATACTCATGATATAATAAAGTTGCGTAAGTATAGCTTACAGAGAGGAGGGAATTATTATGTGGCAATGGTTCAGAAGATGGCTTTAAGATAAATATTTAATTATTTTCTATAGGTAATAATTACTTAATTATCGGAAAAAGGGACAAAATATGTTCCTTTTTTTGTATAAAAATGTCAATAAAATAGAATATTATTTTTAATAATTGAATAATACTCATAAACTTGTTATAATTATCTCGAAAGTAGGGGATGATAAAGATGGCTAAATTTAGTAAATTACAAGCGCATGATTTACTTAAAACAATATTAATATTTTTCTTTTATTTTGCATATACTAATTTTGCTAGTTTAATTTGTCAAATATTGGGAGTGAGTTATGATTTAACAGTTGCTCTATATGCTGACTGTATTTTTATGTTGGTTATATTTTTTGCTTATCAGGATAACATAAAAAAAGACTTGAAAAACATGAAAAAAAATTATTCTTGGAAAAAACTTTTAAAAACTGTTTTTATATGGATAATAGTTATAATAATTTTTAACTTTATTTTTGGTATGCTTACGGAACTAATTGTTCCTGGATTTGGTAAGACTATAGAAGCATCTGATAGTAATACGCAAAAAATGGCTGATTTGTATAACATTTCCCCTTTTTATACTATTTTTAAAGGAATGATTTTTAGTGTAATTGCTGAGGAATTATTATTTAGAGAATCAGTTAGAGATGTTATTAATAATAAATGGTTATTTATCATTGTAAGTGCCCTTATATATACAACAATGAATTTTATATATACTGATTTATCAATCAATAATTTAGGATTATATATATTAAGTTATCTTTTACCAGCTTTATTGACATCTATAGCTTATATTAAAAATCACAGTAACATTGTTATACTTATGTTAATTAAATTTATATATAATCTTATTCCTTTAACAATAGTTTTATTAGGTCTATAGAAATAAAGAAGAGGGAGGCTTTATGAGAAAAACATTATATATTATTTTACTATTAGTAGTTTCATTTATCTTTATTAACGTAGACGCTAAAACTATAGAAGAACTTCCTCCTATTATCCATGTTGAGGGAATCGATTCTACTTCATATAATATAGAAAAAACTATTTCCGATGATGAAGTAA
>CAZHWO010000008.1:0-30071 GCA_964536075.1 uncultured Muribaculaceae bacterium
AAAAATTTAATGAATTAATATTATTATTTCTAAAGGCATATTTTTCTATAGTTTCAACTGATGGGGGAATATTTAAAGAATTAATAATATTATTTTCAAAAGCACTTTTTCCAATTATTGTTAAATGACTGTTTTCTGTTATTATTCCTTGGAAATTAACTGAAATTAGAATCCCGTTTTTAAATGCATTAGAGTTTATAGTTTCAACTGATGGTGGAATTTTAATTGAGGTTAATTTAGTAAAAGAAAAGGCATTGTTTCCTATTAGCTTTAAAGTTGATGGTAATTCAACCTCAGATAAATTAAAATCAAACATAAATGGTCCGTATTCAACTTTATCTTCATTATAACCTTCAATATTTATTATTCCTGTCGGTACAGTAATTTTTATTATACGTAAATAAGACTCAATAAGTGTTTTATTATCCTGATTGTAAGGTAAAAATAAAGCTGCTCCTATTTCTGTGATTTTTTTATCATCAACAATATTAGGTATTGTTACCTTATAGGCATTTTTGTTAGTATTGTTGATATTTTCATTATTAAATAGATATAAGTAATTTAAGCTAAAGTTATTCTCATTATAATAATTTTTATCAACTTTTATATTTGCACAATCTTCAATATTACCTTTAAATTTCAATAATGTGTATCCGCCACTATTATTTATTTCGGAAGAGATTTCCCAATCTTTACTACTACCAATAATTTGTTTATTATCGTTTTCGGCTTTATTACATTTTGCATTATTAATTTGAACATTGCTTATATTAACTTTTTCAATATTTATTGGCGATGAATCTATTTCCCCTATTCCATTTCCTTTTTCATCTACTAAACATATTGAATATATATATTTATCTTCGTTTTTGCTATACTCAATCATAATATAACTGCTATTATTTAATCTATTTCCAAAGGGTGATTGGTCTTTACTTTCAATAATTTTATCTAAATTATAGTAAACGGGAGATTCTTTGCTTAATAAAGTTGTTAAGTTGGAATTTTCTTTATCCTTTAATCTTTCAACAAGTTCTTTTGCTATAGATATATAATCGATTTTCTTATGATTTAGAATGGAATTTTTAATAATTGGTGTTATTACTGATAATGCTACTGAGATTATGGTAATAACAGAGATTATCTCAATTAATGGAAAAGATTTAATATTAATTTTATGCATTAGATATTCTCCTATTTTTATTTTCTTAGTTTATCTATTTGTTCCTGGTAATTACTACTGTTTAATATATATGTACCGGCTACTAGAATATCAGCTTTCTTAATGATCTCTTTGGTTTTATCATTAACTCCTCCATCAACACTTATTTCCACTTTTAATTGTTGTTTTTTAAGCTGATTCTTTAATTTAGTAATTCGCTTACCAATATTTTCATCCATAATTTGGCCGCCTTTACCTGGGGTAACAGCCATTAATAAAACTAAGTCAATTTTATTCAAATAAGGGTATAATTTTTCGATATCTGTGTCCATTTTGATAGATAAACCAGCTTTGATATGATGTTTATGAATATAATCAAGGGTATTTTCTAAATTAATGGTATTTTCTAAATGAATGGTTAAGTACGCTACATTTAAAGCCACATATTTTTGGGCATATTTTAAAGGATTTCTGACCATTAAATGAATATCTAATCGTTTAGAAAGGTTACTAGTTAGCTGTTTTATTTTTCGATAGGACAAAGTCTTTCGTTTAACCCAATAACCATCCGTTATATCAACATGAAGATAATCAACATCGGTCTTATCTAATTTATATATATCATTTATTATATCTTTAGCTTCTAAAAAGGATGCTGATATTTTCATAAGTTACTTTCCCTTCTTTAAAATTAAATTCTTATAATTTTCATAGCGGCTTGTTAAGATATCGCCTTTAATAACGCCCTGTTTTACTAAGCATTCAGTCTCATTAATATGCTGACAATTTTTATAGGGACACGGATATTTATTAAATTCTTTAAAGGCTTGTTTAATTTCTTCATCGGTTAAGCTAGCAAAATCTAAGGCTGAAAATCCTGGAGTATCTAAAACTTTACCTTGGTTTATTGCCATTAATTCCACATGTCTTGTTGTATGTTTTCCTCTTCCCAAAGCCATAGAAATTTCACCCGTTTTTAAATTTAAAGTTTTATCTAACTTGTTTAACAGGGTACTTTTACCAGCGCCAGTTTGTCCCGTGAAGACACTAACATGTCCTTTGATAATTTTTCTTAATTTATTTAATTTATTATTAGAGATTATCTGATAACCAATTTTATGATAATATTTAATAATTTTTTTTAAATGGCGTTTTTCTTTTTTATTTAACAAATCTAATTTTGTTAAACATATAATCGGTCTTACATGTTTATATTCCATAAGAACGATTAATTTATCTAGTAAATCCGTGGAAAAATCTGGATTTTTAGCACTAGTAATGATAATTCCCTGGTCAATATTAGCGACCATTGGCCTTATTAATTCGTTTTTTCTAGGCAATATTTCCTGGATAACCTTTTCTTCCGCATTAAAAACAACAAAGTCGCCTACTAAAGGTATTACTTTGTCATTTCTAAATTTTCCCCGGCATTTACATTCATATATTTGACCATTACTATTAACCGTAAAATTATCACTGATTATTTTTACTATTTGTCCTTCCATAGTTACTCCTAAGGATTTAGAGGATCTAAAGGATCTTCTTTGGGGGCTTTGGCCACCACTATTTTTAAGTTAGCCCCAGCTACCACCGGAACTCCTTCAGCTCGTGATTGACTAATAATGGTCCCATCCGAATAATTGGCTGTTTCTTTGTATTCAACGGTTAAATTGATACCGTATTTATCACAAAAAGCGGTAACATCATCAACCGACCATCCTTCTTCGACGAAATTCGGATATTCAATTTCTAATTGAGCCACATATATTGTTATTTTATCGCCAGCTTTAACTTTAGTACCTTTTTCGATGGATTGATCAATAACGGTTTGTTCCTCATATTTATCTTTATCTTCGGCAGATAATTCTTTTTCTTCAATTATAACAACTAATTTATGAACATTCTCAAGCAATGTTTTTACTTCAATATAATTTTTACCAGTATAATCTTCAATGATATAAACATCAATACCAAGTGATTCATAAATCGTTATTTCAGTACCTTTTTTAACACTACGGCCAGAGGCTGGTGAAGTTTTAATAACTAATCCTTCTTCAACGGTCTCACTAGATTCTTTAACTGTATCAACAGTAACGGTAAAACCTTTATCCTCTAATCTTTCTTCGGCTTCAACAACAGTTAATCCTGAGACATCAGGGACTCTAATATCTGGTACTGCTGTTAACTTAGGAACAACAAAGAAGACCAATAATAAACCAATGATAAGAACGGTAAAAATACCTGATATTATCCAAAGAACCACATTAGCTTTTTTCTCGCCTACTTCATATAAATTCTCATCATCTTTGGTTTCTTCTATGTCTTTTTCTCTATTTTTCTTATCAAGAACAATCGTTTTGGTTTCATCAAAGTCTTCTTCGAGATGAGGATAAATGTATTTAGGTTCATTAATGCGATTTTCATCTAAAGCGGTTAATAAATCATCATGCATTTCTTTAGCATCATTATATCTATTTTTAGGATTTTTAGCGGTCGCTTTTAGAATAACATTTTCAATACTTTGGGGAATATCAGGATTTTGTTTTCTAACACTTGGCAAGGTATCTCGCATATGCTTTAAAGCGATTTCCACGGCATTTTCCCCTTTAAAAGGTAAAGAACCAATCAATAATTCATAAAAGATAATACCAATAGAATAAATATCACTTTTAATTGTAGAACCTTTACCGGTTGCTTGTTCCGGAGGTAAATAATGAACAGTTCCCATAACGGAATTAGTTTGAGTTAATTGCGTACTATTTAAAGCCATGGCAATCCCAAAATCCGTTATTTTGACACCCCCATCTTCTTTTATCATGATGTTTTGAGGTTTTAAATCACGATGAATTATATAACTATCATGCGCGCGGCTCATGCCATCCGTTATTTGCAAAATAATATCTCGGGCTTCACTAAGCGTTAGCGAACCACGTTTTTTAATTAATTGTTTTAGGGTTTTTCCCTCTATATACTCCATAACAATGTAGTAATTACCATTATCTTCACCAACATCATACATTTCAACAATATTGGGATGCGATAATCCAGAGGCTGACAAGGCTTCTCTTTGAAAGCGACGAACGAATTTTTCATCACTAGATAAATCTCCTCTTAGGACTTTAACCGCTACCAAACGATCTAAAATAGTATCTTTGGCTAAATAAACATTAGCCATACCACCTTCGCCAATACTTCGAATGATTTCGTAACGATCATTGATTTTTTGCCCCTTTATAATCATTCTTCATCACCACTTTCGCTATATTCTAAATATGCAACCGAAATATTATCAGTACCACCACGATTATTGCTCTTTCTAATTAATTTAATAACTTTATCTTCAATATCCAACTCACTATTTAAGACCTTTATGATCTGTTCTTCATCCAGCATATTGGTTAACCCATCACTACATAACATAATGGATTGAATACTTGTATCGCAATCAAAAATATCTACTTCAATCGGATCATTAGCACCAAGGGCTTTCATTAAAACATTCTTTTTAGGATGATCTTTGGCTTCTTCTTCGGTTAATTCGCCAGCTGATACTAGTAAGTTAACTAATGTATGATCATAAGTTACTTTCCTTAATTTGTCATCTTTTACAACAAAACCAGATGAATCACCAACATTACCAAATAATATACAGTCTTTGGCGACAATAGCTAAAACCAAGGTTGTCCCCATACCTTTACTTTCTTCATGATCTTCGACATAACGAAAAATTAAGCTATTAATTTCATTAACACTATCACGAATCCATTCAATAGCTTGTTCTTTAGTCATATGGAGAAAGGTTTTATTAAAATGTTGACCTAAATAACTTATGGCAATAGATGACGCTACTTCACCAGCTGAATGACCACCCATTCCATCAGCAACCGCCATTAAAAAATCACCATCAAGACTTTTCGTAATAATAACACTATCTTCATTATGGGTTCTTACTTTACCGGCATCGGTCAAATAAAAGCTCTTCATGCTTCCTCCTTTTTGGATCTTAGCTGCCCACAAGCTGCGCTTATTTTGGATCCGTATTCCCGTCTAATTGTTACATTAATATTATTCTCTTTTAGTATACCATAAAATGTAAGAATTGTCTCTTTTTCACTACGTTTATATTGAATATTATTCGTTTCATTATAAGGAATTAAATTAACATAACAGTTAAGACCTTTTAATAAGTTAGCTAGTTCTAAGGCCTGTTCCTTTTGATCATTTATACCACTTAATAATACATATTCAAAAGTTACTCTTCTATTAGTTTTATTAATATATTCTTGAACAACTTTCAATAATTCCTTTAAATTATAAGCTTTATTAATAGGCATAATTTTATTACGTAATTGATCATTGGGGGCATGTAAACTGATAGCTAAATTAACTTGGTAAGGTAAATGCATAAAAGCCTTAATTTGCGGAACAAGACCACAGGTTGATACCGTAATATGTCTAGAACCTAAAGCAATGCCTTTGGGATGATTAATGATCTCCAAAAACTTACAAAAATTAGCATAATTATCAAAAGGTTCCCCTATTCCCATAACAACAACATGGGAAATTCTTTGGTTAATTCTGGCTTCAACTTTTAGAATTTGTAGAACTAATTCGCTAGTCGTTAGATCCCTTTTTTTCTTTAATCGGCCACTTTCACAAAAAAGACATCCCATATTACAACCTACCTGAGTCGAAATACATAAACTATTACCATAATTATGATTCATTAAAACTGCTTCAATATAGTTATCATCAGATAGTTTAAATAGATATTTGGTAACATCTTTATCAATCTCTTCTTTGACAAGTAGCATGTCATCAAAGGAAAAATCCGCTTTTAATTTATTAATTATTTCCTTACTTATATTGGTTATGTCAGAAAAAGCATTAATACGTTTAACATATAACCATTCAAATAATTGTTGGGCGCGAAAAGCTTTTTCTTTAATAGCTAAAAAATAAGTGATAATCTCATCAAGAGTCAAGTTATAAATGCTTGTCATTTTCCATCACCTACTATTAATTATAACAAAAAATATGACTATTGCATCATATTTTCCGTTATCATATTAAATTGATCATAAACTATACTTATTTTTACTTGATAATTTCCGTTATATATTTCTGAAAAATAATTATCTAAGGTTAACACTATTTGAAGTGAGGTATTACTAATAGCATTAACGATAATGTCATTTAAACTTTCTGAAAGTAAGATTATATTAATATCTTTATTGGCTATTTGATAAGTTTGAGTGATGATATTAGTATTTAAGTCACTATTTTTTAAATATTGCTCCTCAGTTAGTTTTTTTAGGTTAGTTAAATTAGTAAAATTATAATAAGGCGTAATCGCATCAATATTGGTGATAGAAACTTCATTTTTATTATAGGTTTCTTTAAATAAGTCCCCATATTTATAACCATCTACTTGGTAATTATCACCATTTATGGAGAAAGAATAGGTATAATGATAGTTATTATGAACAAGAGGAGCATATATATCTGTTTCTTCGGAATCAGAATTTTGCTTAGTATAATTATGACTATTATTATTAATATTAGCTGTTAAACCGATGGTGATAATGAAAAATAGTACAAAAAGGATTAGAAAAAGCCCTGATCTTAATCGTTGACTGTTTTTAAGTTTCTCGAACATAAGAACCTCCTAAATAAGTTTTTTATTTAATAACATTTCTTTGTTTATCCCATTTAGATAATCTTGGACAGTTGTTTTTTTCTTTCCCTCTAATTGAATTTCCGTAATTATTATTTCCCCATCAAGCGTTTCTATACCTATACCATCTTTATAAATATAGGTAATTGTTCCTGGTTCTGTTTTGGGATGATGGGAAAGATTCTTTCTCGCCTGATATATTTTTAGGTGTTTTCCATCAAGAATAGTGTAGGCTCCCGGGAAAGGATTTAATCCTCTAATTTGGTTATATACGTTGTTAGTGGAAGTATTAAATCTAAGATGTTCATCTTCTCTTTTGATATTGTAGGCATAAGTTACTTGAGAGGAATCTTGTTTTGTTCGTTGGTTAGTGCCATCAATAATACTCGGTAGCGTTTTCATTAGTAATTGGCTACCCAACATGGATAATTTATCATGAAGGGTTTCAACATTATCATTTTCTTCTATCGGCATAACTTCTTGGCTAATTATGTCTCCGCTATCCATACCCTCATCCATATACATAATGGTGATACCCGTTTCGGTATAACCATCAATAAGAGCATGATGAATAGGGGCTCCCCCACGTAAATTAGGTAATAAAGAAGCATGCACATTAATACAACCATAGGGAGGATTAACTAATATTTCTTTAGGAATAATCTGACCATAAGCACAAGTAATAATAATATCCGGCTTTAAATCAATAATTTCTTGATAAGCTATTCTAATTTTGATGGGTTGCAAGACTTTTATATTATGTTTAATCGCCACTTCCTTAATTGGAGAAAAGCTTAGCTTCTGATGGCGCCCCACTTCTTTATCAGGCTGAGTTACCACCGCAATAACACGAGTATTAGCTATTAAACTTTCTAAAACAGGCACCGCAAAATCGGGTGTACCCATAAAAACAACTTTAAGATCTTTCATTTTATCATCCTCTTCTTAATTATAACCCAATTGGATTAAAATCAATATCAATTTTTACTTTATTATTACTTTTATAGTGCTCCTTAATTTTCGTTAAAGCTGGATAAAGATTATTATCTTGTTTATATTTTATTATAATACTGAAGCGATAGATATTGTTTACTTTAAAAACATTAGGGATGGTGGGGCCTAAAATGGTAGAGTCTTTTAAAATTTCTTTTAAAGCAAAGCCAATTTTATTACTTACTTCTTTCGCTATGTCATAAGAGTTACTCATTATTTTAATAGATATTAGGTAATAGTAAGGGGGATAACCTAATTTTCTTCTAATATTCATTTCTTGTTGATAAAAGCCTCGGAAATCGTTATGGCGAGCACAGATGATGGCATAATGATCAGGATTAAAAGTTTGAATAATAACAAAGCCCTTTTTCTCTCCCCGACCACTGCGACCACTAACCTGATTTAAAAGGGAAAAGGTATATTCACTACTCCTAAAATCAGGAATATTTAACGAGGTATCGGCATTAATAACGCCGACTAAGGTAACGTTATCAAAATCTAACCCCTTAGAGATCATTTGAGTTCCAAGTAATATCTGATACTTTTGGTCTTTAAAGTCTTTAATAATCCGACTATGGGAACCCTTTTTTGTAGTAGTATCTAAGTCCATGCGAATGGTTGAATAAGTAGGAAAAAGATTTTTTAATTCTTCTTCAATTTTTTCGGTTCCGAGTCCTAAATTTCTAATATTTTGACTTTGACATTTAGGACATATGTCTCTTTTTTTAGTAGCATAGCCACAATAATGACAGCGTAAATTATCACTACTCTTATGGTAGGTTAAAGTTATATCACAGCGTGGGCATTTTTCGACATAACCGCAATCAGAGCAACTCGTAAAAGAAGCATACCCCCGTCTATTTAGAAGAAGAATTATTTGCTCATTTCGAGCTAAAACCTCTTGCATTTTAGTTAATAAAACATGCGAAAAATAACTATTCTTTTTCTTAAGTTCTTTATTCATATCGGCAATAATTATTTCCGGCATATGTCTATTTAGAACCCGATGAGGTAACTCCAGTAATTGGTAAACGCCTTTTTGAGCTCGAGCATAAGATTCTAAAGAAGGCGTAGCACTACCTAAAATAACTAATGCTTGATGATATAAACTTCTTTTAATAGCGATATCAATAGCGTGATAGTGAGGATTATTTTGTTCTTTATAAGTAGTCGAATGTTCTTCATCAATAATAATAACCCCAATATTTTTTAAAGGAGCAAAGATGGCACTTCTAGCGCCAATAACGATGGAAACCTCGGCTCTTTCTATCTTGCGCCATTCATCGTATTTTTCTCCATCACTTAAACCACTATGTAATATGGCAATATCCGATCCAAAGCGTTCTTTAAAACGTTCGACTATTTGGGGCGTTAAAGATATTTCGGGCAGTAGAAGTACGGAGGTTTTATGTTTTTTTAGCATATCTTCAATAATTTCCATATAAACTTCTGTTTTACCTGATCCGGTTACGCCATGTAACAGATAAGTTTGCGGTAATTCTTGACCTTTAATAATTTGATCGACAACTTTTTGTTGCTCGTCTGTTAAAGCTTTTTTAGCCTTTTTAACCGGTTGATCATTTAAACGATAGGCTTCTTTTTTTTCTTCTTTAACAATACCTTTTTTTATTAAGGTATTAAGACTACTAGTTGATATTAATTGTAATAAATCCTTCTTTACTATTTTTTCTTTCTGAAGAATAGCAATTATTTTTCGCTGTTTATCATTCAATTTAGTTTCAGCAAAATTATCACTTAAGGTTATATATTTCTCCGTCTTAACATTGATATTAACATTTTTTCGGGCTTTTAAAGCAGTGGGTAACATAATCTGGTAACAATTAATTAAGCTAGTTAAAAATTTCTCACTCATATATGTCCCTAAAGCTAGTAATTCTTCATTTAAAACAGCTTCTTGATCAATAATACTATTTATTTCTTTTAAGTTCTCCACATCAGAAGTAGTCTTAATATCGGTGATAAATCCTTCAACAAAACGATTACCAAATGGAACTAAAACCCTAATACCTTTTTTTATTTGGGATATTAGATTATTAGGTACTTGATAATCAAAGGAACGATCAATATTTTTATTAGTTATTTCCACTAAAACACTAACAATCATTATATCACCACCTATTAATATTATAGCAAGAATTTAGGTAAAAAGAAAAATAAGTGTTTAAACAACACTTATTTTGTTATGACAACTCGGAAAGTAGCATGATCATTAGCCGATCCGGAAGTATACCTATAACTAAAGAGTCCAGCAGCGGTAGCATCAGAATATGTTCCTCCTCTTATTAACCAAAAATTATTATTAATAATAAAACTATGATAATCATTATGCCATCCAGCCGTTTCATTTAAAGCATATCCATAACAAGCTTCATCATTACAGGCGGTAGATGGATCTAAACTGGTATATAAATTATAGTACTTATTATTAGCCCAAGGAAGACTATCATTAGTAGCCATCGTATATTCAGCACTACCACCTGCCATATCATAAATACCATAAATATTCCCAGTCGTGGAAGCGTTAGAACCATATATATATTCAGTAGAACCAGCAGTATTACAATAGCTTGAATCTATTGAGGTAATTAAGGTAGCATTAGCTGATACCGTACTAGAACAGCCTGTTAATGATTGATTATTTTTACTAACATTATTAATCCATACTTCACAACCACTAGCAATACAGCCCTCATCGTTATAACGGCCATATTGACTATTAGCTAAATAAGTAACGGCTCCCCATTCACTATCTTTCATCATATGAGTGGTTAACTTTAAGTTATATAAAGAAGTCAAATTGATCGCTGTCTGAAATTGGTGACTTACTTGTTGATTAGTTAAACTATATAAATTAGGTTTAATAAAGATATTATTTGTTTTAGTCTCATCAACCGTATTGATACTAGCCATACCTGTTTCAAATTTAGCCACCCAAAGGCCTGTTAACTCTGTTACTCCCATAGTAAAAGCTGGATGAGTATATGCGCAACCACTAGTCTTACTACCCGGATTACCACAATTACCAAGGGCTTTACTATAATTATTAGCTAGTAAATTTTCAAAATTAATGACTATTTTAGTAGCTTGATTAGCATTATATAAAGTGTAATTATATCTTGGAAGCCAAACAAACATAGCTACTATATCATCCATAGGGATAACCGTTCCGGTGGCGGCATTTAAGTAGTCATTGCGGCTGCAATAGTTATTGCTCCCTGTACAGTTTTTATCACTAGCATAAGGATTGGTTAAAGTAATCTTCGTCGTTGATTGATTGGTGACGATGGCTACATTAGCCCACATTCTATTATTATAATCATACCATTTTTGAGTTAAATCAGCTTTGATCCATTCGTTAATTTTAGTATTATATATGATAGGAATCATATTATCATCTAGTTTAGGATAGGCAGCTTGACTATTATCAGCATATACTCCAGCATCAAGAGATTCAACAATTAACTTAGCATGAAACTCTTTCCCTAGTACATCATTAGAGGCATCTTCTTTTATCCATAATTTTAAAAGGTAATTATTGGTTGAGCCAGCATTAAGTAATTCTTTATCAATCGTTAAGACTCCATCAGTACCTAAAGTATATACCTCTTCATTATTAATGCTATATCTAATATCACTACTAGCTATTTCACCAGCTGTTTTTTCTAATCTAACAGTGTATCTCGTAGGCAAGGTACCTGTATTAGTTATTCGAAATTGATAACCTCCGGAAGTCAAGCCCACAGTATCACTAATTGGATAACTATTAATTATTGATACAGAACCATTATCAGCAACTTCAATATTTAAAGTACCAGCTTGAATAACATTATCATTTTCAGATCTATGTAAGTACGTAAAAATAGCATAAGAATTACCCACAAGGATTAAAAGAGTGGCCATGATAGGAATTAAGCTGACGATAATTTGAAGTTGAGCTTTTTTTAATTTATTTTTCTTTTTGCGCATTCTTACACCTCCCAATCTTCTAGTTTAATTCTACCATAGTTACTTTTTTTTTACTATTATTTTTTCAAATTTTCCACGCTATCTTTATTATGCATGAAAAGACTTAAAATTATTTCAAAAAAAGAAGCTTATTTGGCTTCTTTATCAGTCTCTTCTAATTTATTTAATACTTCTTTAATAACAAGAATGGTTTTTTCTCTAATATCTTCAGCCATTTCTTTTAAAATTGGTGTTCCTTTATCAACGGCAAGTCTAACTAAATCTTCACTTTTAGCTTTTAATTCTTTACCTTTGGTTTTAGCAATTTTTAACACTTTTTCGTTGTCTAAATCTTTTAATTCTCTTTCAATATCGGCAATTTTATCTTCTAGCATGCATTTTACTTCATCAACATCAATTTCTTTAACTTTATTTAGAAGTTCTTCCATTTTTGTTCCTAATTCTTTTCTTGTTTCACTACCCTTTTTGGGAGCAAAAAGCATACCTAAACCAACTCCTAGAGCTGTACCAAAGATAAATTTACCGACTCCTTTTTTCTTCATTATTCTTCCTCCTTTTCTTTATTATTTTTCTTAGAAAATAATGATCCTATAAAAATAGCAACATTTTCAGCTAACCTATTACTAACAGATGATAAACCATTAGTTACGGTATCGATGATATTGAATAAAACATTTAATGATTTTAGTTTATGTTCAACATCAGATAAAACACGATTAGCTTTATTGACAGAAATAATTAATTTTATGCCTAGAATAATTAACACAACAAGTAAAACAATCACAAGCAAATACAAGACAATTGATGATATTTCTATAAAATAATCCATATACTTTACTCCTTCTCTTCGTACATTGAATCGATTAAATCAAATAAATTGTCCTCTATTGATTCTTCTTCAGTCTCATTTTTTTCAGAAGATTCTTCCTCTATTGATTCTTCTTCCTTATCTTCATCTTGTTCAGGAGTTTCTTCTTCTATATCTTCTTTAACCAATTCTTCCTTATCTTCATAGATTTCATAAGCTGGTTCTTCTTCTGCCGCCAAATCATCTTTACTTAAAATTCTGCCGGTTGCCTCTTCATGGCTGCGATCTTTATAGTCTACATTATATTGTAACCCTAAATCTTCGAAATATTCACTTGCATCACCAATTGTTACCTGATCAACAATAGGTTGTTCACCAGTATTATTCATATCATACACAATCGTTTCTTTTTCTAAATTAGCTTTTTTTAACTTATTAATATCTAACTCTCCTGTTAAATCGCCATAAGCTTTTTCCCGGATAATATCAATATTTAATTTATTAGAAGGAATAGTTATACGAACTTCTTTTTTAACAATAATTTCTTCATTTTTGGCATCTTTATCTTCAATAATACCATATACAGGCGATATATTAGGCGATGGTTTAAAAAGTTTCTTTTGCTGTTTGATTTCTTCTTGGTAGTCATGACGATAAGTTTCATATTTACTACTACCATTATTATGGTAACTTTGTGATTCAAATTTTGGTAAATCATAGCCGGTTTTGTCAAAATCGACATCCTCTTCAGCCTTAAAATCTTCATCATCAAAAATCATAGGAAACGGTTTTTCATTTTCATCTTCTATTAGGTCTCGTTCAGAAATAATATCAATGTCTTCCTTCTTTGATTCATCAGCTTCAACTTTACGGGCAACAGGTTCATCTGCTTTATCTTTTTTCTTTACGGCGGGTTCATCTACTTCAACATATTCTTCTTCAAAAAAAGCTTCTTTTAGTTTACTAAATAGTCCCATATTTCCTCCTTATTGTTCGACATTTATGTCTATATTATCCTCATCGGGAATATCAACATCATAATCATAATAAGTATCATATTCCTCAATATACTCTAAAAAATCATCCTGATTTTTTTCTGTATTAAAGAGTGTATATTTTTGTTCTTTATAATTTAAAACATTTTCGCCAATTAAGCTTGCTAGAACTTTATCATTGAAAGTAATACTTGATAAGATTATCATACCATCAGCAATAACTTCATTCAAATCTTTTTCTTTACTTGTTACCTCTATTTTACCATAATTATAAACAATTGTAATCTGATAATAGTCACCTTCTTGGATAATTTCAATAAAACCTTGGGTATTTTTATTAATTATTTCTTTATAATAGAAAGCTTCACTATTTTTCTGATATTTAATATTAGCTTTATGATAATAAGCAATAGCATCAATATATAAATAATAACGGATATCCCGAAGAGCTAACACAGCATTATAATCTTTTTTTTCAACATATTTTAAGCCTTTAGGAATATAGTATTTATATCCATCAAAGACAACATTAGTTGCTTGGTTATTGCTTATTAATATAGTATCAATAATTGTATCAATACTACTTTTTTCCAGATTTAAGGTGTGACACCCTGTTAAAAAAAGTGACAATAAGAGTAATATTAATACTTTTTTCATATTTCACCTACTCTTTTTATATTATATCAAATTATTTAATAAATTGATAGATTTTTTATTAATTAATCTTTGGTAGCTAATAGTTCCAAGATCTTTTTTCCTTCTTGAACAAATTTATCTTCATATTCCGTAGAAATATGATTATCTTTCTTTGTTTTTTGTAAATCCCAGGTCACATTAGCAAGCTTATAATGGTATTCGATAAGCTTGGAAGTGGCATAAGCAAATAAAGCTTCATTATCAGTACGAAGATTAATCTGTTTAGATTTTTTAAAGATCTTTTCATATTTAGTTAGAAAATCTTCACTAATTAATCTTCTTTTAGCATGTCTCTTTTTAGGCCAGGGGTCGGGAAAATTAAGATAAAGAAGACTTATTTCATGATTAAAGACCTCATCAATATTGAGGGCATTCATTCTAATTAGTTTTAAATTAGGCAGATTTTGATCAAGCTTTTCAATAGCGCGAACAATAACATTATCAAAGTGTTCAATACCCAGATAATTAATATCTCTATGCTGTTTAGCTTGATTAAGAAGAAACTGCCCTTTTCCCATACCTATTTCTATATGTATTGGATTTTTATTATTAAAAACCTGCTGCCATTTACCTTGATAACTGTTAGGATCTTTAATTAAAAAGTCACTATTATTTAATATCTGTTCTTTATTTTTTACATTTCTTAGACGCATTTTATCACCTCTTTAAATTATACAATAAGTGTGCCTCAAAATAAAGAGATGCATATAATGAATGTAGGGAGATGATTTTTTTGAATAACCAGATGCCTTATAATTATATGCCATACATACCTTTTCCTAATAATCCTATGCCACCTAAACCATTTGATACAAATGAATTGGAAGCCAAAATTAATCAATTAGAGAAAGAATTACGCTTATTAGAAAAGCGGGTTAATAAGCTTGAAAATAATAATTTAACTTCTAATGATTCCAGTATGTATATGATATAAAAAGAGTTATTTTTTAACTCTTTTAAATTTTCTAAAAATTTTAACCAAAAATTGATCACCAAAAATATTGCTAATTGTATGAGTGCGTTTAGTAATAAAGAAATATATCCCCGAACCAACAATCGCGTAAATAATGATAATCGGGATCGCTAGTAAGCGACTATCAACATGAAGTGGAATAATTATTTCTACTAGCATTAAAACAATAACCATAATGGAAGTGGCTAAGACGATATTGAAAAATTCTTTAATGGTTTTTTCATAGCTTATCGCAAACTTTTTCTTAAGCGCAAAAGTAATCATAAATGAAGGGATTAGGAAAGCAATGAAAGTGGCAATAATAGAACCTACATAACCAGGAAGACCTATTCCATAACAACAATAAATTAGTGGTTTATTTAAAAATAGTTTTAGCAGAAACATGGTACCTAAGCTTATATATAAGCTTTTATTTTCTTTTAAAGTCAAAGCCATGGTACAAGAAGCAATAAGTGTACTATTGGTAATACAGGTCAAAACGAAGAATAAAAAGACTTGGGGACCATATTGACTATTTCCATAGAAAAGCATCCATACTGGCTGAGATAAAAAACTTAATCCAACTGTCATGGGAATGGTTAGATATAAAACCAATTGCAGTGTCTGATTAACTTTTTTGCGGACTTCTACCAGATTATTTTCAACTAAATATATAGTTAAATTGGGTACTAAACTAATCATAATGCCAGTAGTTATAGCAACAACAATAGTATTTAATTTATTACCCCATGTTGTAATTATACTTATAACTGTTTCAGCATAGTTAACATCATATTTTAAATTATTAACAAGAATTCTAACCAGTGAAAAAGTATCAACTGTTTGGACAAGTGATCTAGATAGATCAATTAACACAAAAGGTAAAGCATAAAGAATAATTTTTTCCATAATATGGCGATATCTTACCTTTGGTTCCTGAATATGGGCATCTTGTAATGAAATTCTTTGCCTACTTTTCTTTAGTTTAGCTAATAAATAGAAATAAGAAACTACGGCTCCGATGGTCGCGCCTAATAGCGCGACCCCAACGGTCGTTTTTAAATCTAAATTGAAAACTTTGACAGACATAAAACTACCGACAATAATGATAATGACACGAACAAGCTGCTCTAATACTTGAGAAAGAGCTGAAACATCAATAAAACGATGTCCTTGCAAATAGCCTCTAGTAACACTAAGAAGAGGGACAATTAAAATAGCAAAAGAAATGATTCTGATAACATAGACAACATCAGCTAATGTATTCCCCCCACTAATATCACCAATAATTAGATGGGCAATAGGTTTTGCAAAAAGGAATAACATAATAAAAGAAATAATGCCGATAACATTTAATAACAATTTACCAATCTTAAAAGTATCTTCTTTAGCTTTATAATATCCTAAAGCATTATATTCACTAATAATTTTACTCATAGCAAACGGAACACCGGCAGTGGAAATACTTAAAAAGATACTATAAATATTATAAGCATATCCATATAAGGCTCCTCCTTGCGTACCAATCATGGCATAGAAGGGAATAACATAGATAATACCTAAAATTTTACTTATAAATATGCCAAACGTGGCAATAAAAGCTCCTTGCATGAAGTTGCTTTTTTTCATTAAATCACTTCCTAATTCTACTTATAGAGGATGAGGGCGGAAAAACAATATATTTGTTCTTCCGAAAACATACTAACAGCAACCTGATATTTTATATCAATAATTTCATGTTTTTCCTTTAAAAAGTCATTGACAGCCTCCTCTAAATCTTTTTCATGGACTTCATCAAATACTTTAACCTTCATTAATATCACCATTTATATTGTAGGGTTATATTAAGGAAATATTTGTCTATTATTGGTACTTAATGATTACTTTACAACGATATTAACGACTCGACCTTTAATAACGATGGTTTTAATAATTTCTTTGCCTTCAAGATGTCTAAGAACATTTTCTTCTTGCATAGCTAAAGCAATCATTTGTTTTTCACTCATATCTTTATTAATGGTAATGGTTCCTCTTAATTTACCATTAACTTGAACGGCAACATCATAGGTTTCATCTACCAATTTATTTTCATCATATGATGGCCAGCTGGACATACAAAGTGGTTTACCTAAATCATATTTTTCATTTAGTTCTTCAGTTATATGCGGTGCAATAGGATTTAATAAAAGTAAAAGCGTACGATATTCAGCTTTAGTAATTGCAGCTTCTTTTTCCATTTCATTTAGTAAAATCATTAAAGTGGATATCGCGGTATTATATTTCAAGGTATCTAAATCATGGGTAACCTTTTTGATAGAACGATTAATTAAAGAATCCAGGTTTGAACTATATTTCGTTCCCTTTGCTACTCTTTCTCCTAGTTTTTCTACGCGATCAAGAAAACGTTTACAACCCCTAAGGCCATTCATACTCCAGTTAACTTCTTTCTCATAATCACTCATAAACATTTCATAGGTTCGTAGCGCATCAGCACCAAATTCATCAACCATATCATTAGGATTAACAACATTACCTTTTGATTTAGACATTTTCTCGCCATTTTCTCCTAAAACCATACCATGAGAAACCCGAACATCAAAAGGCTCACTATATGGTACTAAACCTATATCATATAGGAAACGATGCCAAAACCTAGCATATAGTAAATGTCTTGTAGCATGTTCCATGCCGCCATTATACCAATCAACTTTACCCCAATATTTTAAAGCTTCTGGGGAAGCAAAATATTTATTATTCCCAGGATCCATATATCTTAAATAGTACCAACTTGATCCTGCCCAATTGGGCATAACATCGGTTTCTCTTCTAGCTTTAGCTCCGCATTGGGGACATGGTACTTCATACCATTTGGGTATTTTGGCCAAAGGACTTTCACCACTATCAGTTGGTTCATATTCTGTTACATCAGGTAAAATAACTGGCAAATCTTCATAAGGAACCGGTACCCAACCGCAGTCTTTACAATAAATCATAGGAATTGGTTCGCCCCAAAATCTTTGACGAGAGAATATCCAGTCTTGTAAACGATATTTAGTAGCTGGATGACCAATTCTTTTTTCTTCTAAATAGATAATCATCCTAGCTTTTGATTCACTAATATTGTTAATACCGTTTAAGAAATCAGAATTAATCATTTCGCCATCCTCGGTATAAGCTTTTTCCGCAATATTGCCGCCTTTTATTACTTCAATAATGGGAATGTTAAATTTTTTAGCAAATTCATAATCTCGTTCATCGTGAGCAGGTACCGCCATAATCGCTCCAGTACCATAATTCATCATAACATAATCGGATATATAAACGGGAATTTTTTCATTATTGATGGGATTAATTGCGGAAAATCCTAATATCTTAACACCCGTTTTATCTTTATTTAATTCAGTTCTTTCCAATTCACTCTTTTTGGAAGCTTCTTTTTGATAATTCTCTAGTTCATTCATATTGACAATACGATCTTCTAATTTTCTAATAATCGGATGCTCGGGAGCAATAACCATAAAAGTCGCTCCAAATAAAGTATCCGGTCTTGTCGTATAAACCGTTAATTCTTCTTCGGAGTTATCAATTTTAAAATCAATCTCGGCTCCTTCACTCTTACCAATCCAGTTAATTTGAGCAGTTTTAATCTTATCCAAAAATTTTGTTTCTGCTAAACCATCGATTAGTTTATCAGCATAACTACTCATTTTTAACATCCATTGTTCTTTGTCACGGCGAATAACGTCACCGCCGCATCGTTCACATCTACCGCCCTCTATTTCTTCATTAGCCAAACCAATTTTACAACTAGGACACCAATTAATCGCTTTTTTGGCCTTATAAGCTAAACCATGTTCATAAAATTTTAGAAATTGCCATTGTGTCCATTTATAATAATCTTCATCAGTGGTAGCAAATTCTCTTGACCAATCAAAAGATAAACCTAATATTTGAAGTTGACTTTTAAAGGTTTTAATATTTTCCGCCACAGCTTTCTTTGGGTGAATATGATTTTTAATAGCGTATTCTTCAGCTGGTAAACCGAAGGCATCCCATCCCATAGGGAATAAGACATTGTAACCTTGCATTCTTTTTTTTCTAGCAACTGCGTCTAAAGCAGAATAACTACGAACATGACCTACATGTAAGCCTGATCCTGATGGATAAGGGAATTCAATTAAAATATAATACTTTTCTTTCTTGCTATGATTAGAGGCTTTGAAGACTTCTTTTTCTTCCCAAAACTTCTGCCATTTTTTTTCTATTTTTTTATTATTCATTATTTTTCATCATCCTTTTTTGATATACTTTTCCGATAATATGATAGGTTATAAACATAAATGGTAAGATTATAATAACGGTTAAGATGATTTGTCTTACTAGATTACCTTGTTCACTTACCAAACTTAAAACTAAGGCAATAATAAAAGAGGTCGCTAGGGAGATAAGTCTTAAGAGCTTCTTATAATCTAATTTATTGATATCTAGTTTATACAAGTTAATTAAATACTTTATTTCCACCGGTTTTTTCTTTTTATCTTTTAACGCCTTTTTAATAATAAAGAGAAAATAGAATAAATTAATGAGTACAAACATCATCAAAAAGTTAAAAACATAATTCATAGTTCCACCACTTTTCTTACTTATATATAAGTATATATAATTTAACATATTAATTCAAGTTCTTATCTTTTTTTTATTAAATTATATGATATAATTTTGATGGTGATAGTAATGAAAAGGGCGATAGTATTATCAGGTGGCGGAACTAAAGGAGCCTATCAAATGGGTTTTTGGAAAGCTATCCGGAAATTAAGAATAAAATATGATATTGTAACAGGGACATCGGCTGGAGCTTTAAATGGAGCTTTCATGGCTCAAAATACTTATTATAAAACATTATTGAACTGGAAAAAGGGTTTGAATTTTTATCGTCTTTTTGGTAAAAATATAAAAAATGATTTTATGACCTTTAAAGGTAAAAAAGAATTTATTAAAATTTTTGGAAAAGAAATCTTACAAGGTGGCATGGATGCCTCCGGATTGGAAACCCTTTTAAAAAAGTATTTAAATCCTGATAAGCTTAAAAAAAGCAAAATAGATTATGGATTAGTTACTTATAATTTGACAGCTATGAAACCATTAGAAATAACTAAAAAGGAGATGCCAGCTGAAGATATAATTGATTATATAATGGCATCTGCAACCTGTTTTCCGGCTTTTAAAATTAGAGACATTTATGGTTTTAAATTTATTGATGGCGGATATTACGATAATTTGCCAATTAATTTAGCCATTAAAATGGGGGCAACCGAGATAATTGCCGTTGATTTAAGAGCGATCGGTATTAAACAGGAAATTAAAAAATCTGATATTCCAATAACCTATATAAAACCTAATCGAAGGCTAGCACCAATTTTGGCTTTTGAAACTAAACTTCAAAATAAACTTATTAAAATTGGTTATAATGATACAATGAAAATTTTAGGCGGTTATGGGGGATATTTATTTACCTTTAAAAAAAGACAACTTGATAAAAACTATAATAAATATATTGATAATTTTATGTTAAATTTTAACTACATTTTTAATAATGATAAAAAAAGTATTATAGCTGAATTACTTAAAAATACGACCTATAATAAGTTAATTAATCATAGGGGAGAACTGCCTAAAACCTTTAATGATATGATTGAATATATTGGAAAAGTTTTTAAAATAGATGAAACAAAAATATACAAGATTAGAGATTTTAATAAATTATTATTAAATAGATTAAAACATACACCAGCTTTAAGTCCCACTGCTATTGAAAATAAAATTAATAATAAAGATTTTAAGGGTTTACTGAATACTGATTTTATTATCAAACATATTTATAATAAGCTTAAAAAAATAAATATTGATCATCGTAAAAAGGAAATAAGGCAATTAGCTATATTTTTCCCTAGAGAAGTGTTAGCAGCATTATATTTATATACGATTAGTAAAAGTCATAAAAACAAATAAAAACCAGGAGAATATCCTGGCTGTTACCACATATATTATCATGTGGTATTTTTATTATATGTAGAATTTTTTGAATTATTCCAAGACTTCACTATTTTTAGCATTAATCTTTTTTTCAAAAATAGCTATCTTTGATCCGTATGTTAAAAGAAGAATATTATCAATGGTTTCGTAACCTCTAGTTTTAAGTTCCTGCCTTAGCCATTGTTCATTTTTATTAATATTTTTGAGATTTTCATACAAAATTTTACCATCAATAATGATATCCGCTGTTAAACCGCGATAATTGCTTTTTAGCTTTAAATCTCTTAATGTCGGTTTATCAAATTCTTTTTTTAAGAGAAAACTTATTTTTCCATTAGCTTCCATTAAAGCATATTCAATTTCACTTATATCAAAATAGTTCATAATTCTAGCTTCTCTAAGTAAATCATTAATATCGAGTTTAGCTTTTTTTAAATTTTCTTCAATGATTTTACCACGAGCAATTAAAACAATAGGAACACCAGTAATAAATCTTCGTAAGACAATACTTTTAGTTGTTAAAATGGAAATTAAAACAGATATAAGCATATAGACAGTCATTGAAGTTATACCCAATAAGTAATCTAAATCATCATTAACAGATAACTCAGCAGCTATGGATCCAATAGTTATGCCAACAATATAATCATACATATTTAATTGGCTGACTTGTTTTTTTCCGGATAATTTAGTAAGAAAAAATAAAACCACAATAGATATTAATGATCGAAGTATTATATCTAAATATATCATCAATATATCACCAATATTATTATGGTTTTATTTAGTGTTTATATACTATCCCCAAGGAATATCTTTGGGTTTTATTCTTTTTTTATTTTTAGTTATTTTAACAATTTTACCGCTATTCATTTTAACAATCCGATCGCCTATTAAAGCAATTCCAGGATTATGGGTAATAATAATGGTGGTTGTTTTAAATTTTTCATTGATATTTACTAATGATTCTAAAACTACTTTACCGGTTTTTTCATCTAGGGCTCCAGTTGGTTCATCACAAAACATGATCTTCGGATTCTTAGCAATAGCGCGCGCAATGGAAACTCTTTGCTGTTCACCACCAGATAATTGATAAATTTCCTTATATTTATGTTTTTCCAAACCAACAGTTACTAAAATTTCACCAATATTTATTTTGTTTTTACTTAATACGGAACCAACTTTAACATTTTCATAAACATTTAGATGATCTAATAAATTATATGTTTGAAAAATAAAGCCTAGATTGTCTTTTCTAAATCTTGTTTTTTTTCGATCACTTAATTTAGTGATATTTTTGCCATTATATTTTATTGATCCTTGGGTAACATTATCTAGACCCGAGATAACATTTAACATCGTTGTTTTACCTGATCCTGATGGTCCGACAATAACGAGGATTTCTCCTTCATATATATCTAAATCAATATTTTCTAAGGCATGTGTTGGAACCTCGCCCATATAATAAGTTTTATAAACGTTTTTTAATTCAATCATTCTGTTCATTTTTATTCCCTCTTCAACGCTATAGATAGCGGAGTTTTGTTCAATACTCTTCTAGATAAACTAATGGCGATATAATAACTAATTACTAGCGTACATAAACCAATGAGCATCTCCGAAAAGGAGATCGTTACTGGTAAGGACATTTCCATATCTTTTACTAAAACGTCTAGAATGGCTTTTAATAATCTTATCGTGCATGGAATTGATATAAAATAAGCAATAATAACAAAAGGAGTGTAGATATTCAAAACAATTGTCTTAATTTTCTTATTATCATATCCCATAACCTTCATTAATGATATGGTTTTTTTGTTTTCTTCAACCACAATATTACCAATAACAGCAATAATAATCAGGGACATTAATCCGGCAAAAGCCACAATAGCATAAACCGAAGTATTAGACATTTCAAGCGAAGTTTCCATGTTTCTTTTTAAATCACTAAGACTAAAGATATCATAAATATTATTTAATTCACTGGAATCAAGTTCACTCATTTTTTCATACTTATTATCACTAGTATATTTAAGATTATACGTATTATCTTTTAGTGAGAGGAATCTATTAACCTCTTCTCTTAACATATAGGCACTCATACTGTAATAATGTTTATTAATACCAACAACTTTTAGATCTTTTTCCAGGTTATTATAGGAAATAGTTATTGTATCACCAACTTCGATATCATAAACTTCCCGAATATTCTCATTAATAACAATAGTTCCTTCTTTTAATAAAGCTAACGTATCGTGACCATTTTGATCTTTAACTTCCACATTATTCAATTTTTGATCAATACCATTAACACTAATAGATGAATCTTTTTTTAATTTTTTTTCATCACCCGAAGCATTTTTAATTTTAGTGATGTTAAAAGTTACGGACATTATATAATCTTCCTGGCTACTAGTTTCGTTAGTTACAGGTATTTTATAATAAACCATATAATCAAAATGGAGGCTTTTAAAACTATCTTTTATCATGGAAGAAAAAAGATTCATTCCAATAATAGTTAAAATAATAAGCATTCCCGTAGCAAAAGAAGTAAGGGTCACAATTAATAATTTACCAAATGAACGAGAAGCTAAAGAATATTTAAAACGCCTTTTAAAAGATAATTTCCTAATTAATTTAGAGGTTATTTTAGAAAACCAATTAATCTTTAAATTACTACCTTCCTTAAGTAATTCTAGGGGCTTTTTCTTTAACATGTAGATAGATATAAGAAAACTCAAGGTTGAAAGGATAATTAAAGGGACTAAAATACAGTTAGATAGGTAACTGAAGTTAAAAGAAAAGTGATCAGTAGGTAAAGTATAATAGCTAACATATAATTTACTAAGGATAATGCTTATTGGCGAGCCAATTAAAAAACCTAGTAAGCCGCCTACGATAGCGCCAATTATTGGATAGGTTAAATAGCTAACGGCAATATTAGAAGATTTATAGCCAAGGGCTTTTAAAACACCTATTTGTAATCTTTCATCTTCTATACGCTTTTTGGTTATAACTGATATAACAAAGACTGATATTCCTAATAAGACATATAGAAAATATTCTGCAAAGGTTCGATTAGAAGAAAATTCCATTTGGAGAGCATCGATGCGTAAATTACGGGATACTGTATTAATACCAACCATCATAGAATCTTTTTCGTTATTAAACATATCTGATAATGGACCAGTTATTGTTCCATCATCAGATATTTCAATATCAATACGACTTTTACGATCCATAACATAGTTAAACTTAGCGACATATACATCTTCTTTAATCCCTTGAAACATGTTATAAGTCTTTTCGTTCATAAAAAGAATGCCATTATATTTTTCGTCAAACAAAGGATTAGATAACGATATAATCGGATATATGTGATCAGAAGCATACATATATCCAACAACTTTGTACGTTTGCCCATTAATTTTATAATTATCACCAATGGATAGGTTATTAAGTTTAGCAAACCTTACTAAAACTGTTATCTCATTATCATTAGTTGGATAATTGCCTTCTATTAAATAAGGTTTATTGATACTTTTTTCTGGATTATAAGGAATTGCTTTATATAAATATTGATTCTCTTTGGTTACTTTTGAGGTTTCTAATTCATAATTAAAATCGTATTTTTGAGCAATAAGGTTCATTTTCTTGTCTATTTTTTTCGTATTAATATTATATTTACTAAAGAGACTACTAACAAGATAATAAATATTATCGTTGCAGGAGTTATTAGTTAAACATGTAGTATACAAGTCAAGCGTTTGTATTTCATCCGAAGAAGCACCTTTTAAGGTCGTACTTTTCAGATTATCTATTTCGGCAATGGTGTAATCATTTTGATAATCAATTACTGGTAGAAAACTAAAATCTTCAACATTTTGCTCTTCAATATACTGGTAATAACGATCTTCCATGGTATCTAAAGCACTATTTAACATTGTGTATATAGCGGTTGATAACATACATAAAAGGATAATACCTAACATCTGAATTTTTTTCTTTTTCAAGCCTTTAAGACTATTAATAAATAATAATTTCATTTTATGCCCACCTTACATTTTCAGCGGCCATTATCTTTTTATTATGAATAATATCAATAATTTTACCACTATTCATTTTAATAACGGTATTGGCCATTCCTTTAATACTGGGATTATGAGTAACAATAATGATCGTTGTTTGATATTGTTTATTTATATTCTGTAAGACTTCTAAAACTTTCTTCCCTGTTTTTTCATCTAAGGCCCCTGTTGGCTCATCACAAAATAAAACCCGTGGGTTTTTAACTAAAGCCCGAGCAATGGCTACTCTTTGCATTTGACCACCTGATAATTGATAAGGAAACTTATTAATATGGTTTTCTAATGCCACTATTTTAATAATTTCTTCAATTGATAATGGATTGGCTGATAATTCTTTTCCTAGTTCAATATTTTCCCTGACGGTTAAATTAGGGATCAAATTATAGCTTTGGAAAACAAAACCTAAATTGTCTTTACGATAGGCAGTTAGTTCTTTCTCATTATATTTGGTAATATCCTGATCATAGAATCTAACTTTTCCTTTGGTCGGATTATCTATTCCTGATAATATATTTAATAATGTTGATTTGCCAGAACCAGATGGTCCAAGGATAACGACAAATTCCTGCGCATTAATTTCCAAGTTAATGTTGTCTAAAGCAATTGTTTCGGAAATAGCGGTATTATAGTTCTTGCTTAAATTGGATAAAGTATATATCTTATTCATCTTAATTCTTCCTTCTAAATAATATTATAGTCGTATTTTTAAAAAAGACCTAAATTTTTCACAAAAAAAGATATTGCTATCTTTATTCCGTTAGCAGATTTACAGCCTCTTGTAATTGGTTATCATTGGCTTCGATTGGGTTATTAGTGTAATCCGCACTTAATTCAACATAATTTGTTGGTGTAATACCCGTTTCATTGATCCAATTACCTTTTGGTGTTAACCATTTTTGGATAGTATATTTTAAAGTGGCTCCATTATCTAAAGTTATGGCTTTTTGAACAGTACCTTTACCATATGATTTTGTACCAACAGTTAAAGCTCCGTAAGATTCATTTAAAGCTGACGCTAATATTTCAGAAGCGGAAGCACTTACCTCATTTATTAAAATGGCTATTTTTAGATCAAGGTTTTTTTGACCCGTGGAATATACTTTATCTATTTTATCTTTTGTTTGCAATTGATATATAATATGACTTTTATCCATAAATAGCGATGCCATTTCAGAAACAACATCTAAATATCCCCCGGTATTATTACGAACATCAATAACTAATCCTGAGATATTACTTTTTTGTAGATCTTCTAAAGCTTCTTTAAATTGTTTACTAGTATTAGCGGCAAATAAATCAACCGATATATAACCAATTGTCTGGTTATTGGCCGTAATCGTTTTGTATGACACAGAATCAATATTAACAACTCGTCTAACCACTTCTATTTCTTTTTCTGCATCATTAGACAGGATTTTTATTTTAACTTTCGTTCCGGCTTCACCTTTTATTAGGTTAGCAGCTTCCGTTATGGAAAGACTAGTAAGTTCTTGGCCATCAATGGTTAAAATGATATCACCTGTTTTAACACCGATTTCATTAGCTGGTGAATTTTTAAAAACTCTAACAACCTTAACTTTTCCGTCATCATTTTTGGTAATTTCCATTCCTACCCCAGCATATTCACCATTAAGTCTTTCCATTAGGCTTTCCGTCTCTTCTTCCGTCATATAAGTAGTATAAGGATCACCTAAATAATCAAACATACCTTTTATAGCGGCATCGATTAACTTGGTTTTATTAACATCTTCATAATACTCATTAATAATTCTTTCATAGGCATCTTCAAAAACAGATATCTCATTGTTAGACTTCTTAACAATACCTCCACCATACTCTTTGCTCGTCGTTATTAAGGTCCCTAAAACAATCCCAAAAATGATGGTAATAATCATGATTATTATTACTTCTAGCAGATTAAATTTTATATCTTTGGTTAATTTTAACCTTTCTCTTAATTTTTCTTTCACTTGTGTTCACCCTCTAATCAACTATATTTAATTCTACCACATTTATCCTCAGAATAAAATTAATTTCATAAAAAAAATAAATCTTTCGATTTATTTTAGTCCGCTTAAATAACTTAAAACTTTTTCTTTGCCCGTAATGAACAAACTTAACTGACCATTACTAATTTTAATAATGGTGGCATCACTTACTCTAACTTCACTGGCTTTAGTTGGATTGTAATTAACATTATCACTAATATATATTTTGTTCAAACTTACATTTAAATTAGCATAGTATATCTTTAAAGCAGTATCGGTTTGTTCATAGGAACTCACATATGATTGGTAGGTAGTCGCATTATCATCATTTTCATAATTGTACATTAATACATAGTACTCAGCTTCTTTTTGAGTGAAGGAAGTACCTATTAGTATTTCATCATATTGAATGGTCGCTTTTTCAATATCATCTTTAAATTTTATTTCACCCGTTACAATACCGGAGATAAGGTAAGTTAAAATTAAAACAATAATAACAATAAAAAATATTCTGACAGCTTTAGTTACTTCATCTTGAGGCGTTAGATTTTTTATTTTATTATGTTTTTCTCTTTTTATCTTTCCTTGTTTAAGTGTTTTTACAATACTCTTATTCTTTGTCATATTCTTAATCATCCTTTATTCCAAAAATTGTTCTACTAATTTTAAAAATTCGTCTTGGCTATTCTTAATTGTATCAATTAACCAACCTTTTTCATTATTATATTCTTTTAGACCTCGATAATAAAAGGGTTTATGTTCTTCATAAATTATAAAAGGCACAATATTATGCTTTAAACACTCTTTAAACATAATCATTCGTCCCACACGACCATTACCATCTTGAAATGGATGGATTCTTTCAAAGCGATAATGAAATTCAATAATATCGTCCAAGCTAACTTTAGATAAATGATTATACCAATTTAATAACAGATGCATTTCTTTAGGCACATCAGTAGGTTTAGTTGTTTCTATTCCACCAACTTCATTAGCTAGTTTTTTATATTCTCCAATATTAAACCATTCTTTTCTTTCATGACTTGTACCACGTTCAAGTATTTGGTGGTATTCTTTTATTAGATCTTCACTTATTTTTATATCTACCTTATCTAACATATAATCAAATAAGTAAAAATGATTGGTTGTTTCCATAATATCATCAATATTAGTAGTATCTTCTTTATTAGGAAGGGCATTAGTTTCAAATATATATCTGGTTTCTTCTTCAGATAATTGGCTGCCTTCTATACGATTAGTATTGTAAGAGAACTTTATTTGGATATTATGGTAGAGATTACCCTTTAATTTTGAAGCTTTTTGTTCTTTTAGTACTAGCAGTATATCTCTTTTCATCTCTCAATCACCTAAACTTATTATATCATAAATTAGTGCCATAAGATCTATTAATTTTCTGACAAAAAAATAAACACCTAAGTGTTTATTTTAAACTGCCAACAGATACTACAGATTTAGCTATTTCGACTAATTCATCTTGACTCATAACATCGGAGACGAGATAGTACTCTACTCCATTACTAATCCAATTGACGGATGTTTCGGTTAAAGCTCCTACGGTATCAACTAATAAATATGGTTCACCATAAGTAGGAATAATTGAAAATTCTTCCTCAATATCAGCTGTTTCTTCAATAAATAAGAAATCTTTCTCTCCTTCAAAAGTCATAATAACTCTTTTACCATTGGTTTTCTCTATTTCTTCCTGAGATACTAACGCTGTACCTGATGGTATATATAAAGGATATATTATATCATCTAGAGTACTAGTTGTTTCTTCCTCTGGTTCAATCGTTTTAACTAAATTATTTAAATTAAATTCATCATCATTAATATCTTTATTTAACTCATAAGTACTGAAAACCATAGTCATTTGGGGAACGTTATTTTCATTATATACTTCAACCATTTTAATATTTAAATCTTTATCAAGAGTAATTTTTTGATTAATTAATTTACGATTATTAGGATAGTTTACCTGGGTTGTAAAAACAAATCCCTCATCATTTTGCTCAAAGACTCTATTTTGATCACTTTCAATATCATCTAATAAGGACTGTAACAAATAGACTTGAGAATTGTTATAAGGCCATTCACTTTGAAATTTAAAGCTTTTATTTAGCGAAGGTGTTACAACATATACACCATCTTTATTTTTTAAAATAATTTGTTCATGATCATTAGCTTTATTTCTTAAAGTTACTTTAAATAAATCGTTTTCCTTATAAACAACTGATACATCATAATCATAAGTATCATCATTATTTACTATTTTCAATGTTCCCGTTAAACTATATCCTTTACTATTATTAATTTCTTTTTTTAAATCTTTTATCACATCTTTCTCACCATATTTACCGCATCCGGTAAAGAAAAAGCAAACAGCTATTAGTAAAAGTAAAAATATTTTTTTCATTTTCCACCCCATTATTTTATTTTCAATTAATTATATGGATAAAAGAGTAAGATATTCATGAATAATTTTTAATTTTTGGTTAATTATAATATTAAACAGTTAAAAAGGAGGAAATTTATGGCGACATTACAAAAAGTAGCTTTAGTAATCACAATAATAGGTGCTCTAAATTGGGGTCTTGTTGGACTTTTTCAATTTGATTTAGTGGCAGCTTTATTTAATGGTGCCGAATCAGTTGTTTCAAGAATAGTTTATACT
>CAZHWO010000008.1:30171-31827 GCA_964536075.1 uncultured Muribaculaceae bacterium
TTGGCAACATTTTTAGTGATAATCGTAACGTTATTAACTTCTTTTGAAGTAACAGTATCAAGGGTCATCGTAACAGTGATTTTTTCAACGCTAAGGGCTCTAACGCCAGTTGGTTTCGTTAAATTAATAGTAAAAGTTTTATCACTAGATAGACCATCAACATCAATCTTAACCGGAAGTGAGGTAATAGCATCTAATGATGCTTGATCACCATAAATAGTAACAGAGGAAACATTTGCTATTAATGACTTAATAGCTTTACCAACGGCTAAATTACCATCTGGGATTAATTTAATTGGCACAGTCTTACTTGGCGATGAAATAGTTATTGTAGCCGTAACGGTAGCGGGAACAATTTCCACATCAATAATATTACTAGAAGCATCATACGCTACCAGCGGTACATCTTTAAGTTCCATTTCTCCAGCTTGTGGATTTTTTATATTATTAACATCAACTAGGGCTTTGACATAGGCAACTTCAGCAAGTTTATATTCAGCACCTTTAATGATAACTTCACTACGACTTAATTTTACCGAATCGATAACTAGTTTAGTATCAAGAGATTCTTTATGAAGAATATCTACATCTAATTCCCGGGTTTCGGAAATTTTATTATAAATCACGACCGTAATGACAGAGGGATCTAACTTATAAGTAACCGAATTAATAACTTGATTATATTTTAAAGTAACTTTATGCGTTCCTGGTTTTAAGTTGGTTAAATCAGCGGTAATCTCATGAGTAGGATATTGTTTAGCTAAATATAAATCAGCTTTACGACCAATTAAAGTCATGTCAACCGTTTCGGGAATACCCTCAATGACATAGGATTCTTCATTATAATCAGCTGTAACGGATAAATTATAAAGTATTTCAGCTGAATTATCTACTAAAACTATTGTCTTCCTATCAATAACAAAGAAAGTTAAAAAAGCTAGTAATAAAGAAATGACAATCAAAACCTTCTTATTGTTTAGTAATCTTTCAAAATAGTTACCATTATTCTTTTGAAGATCATTAAATTTAACCAAAAGTTTGGTTATAGGATTAATAATGATTTTGTCAAAAAAAGCAGTAAATTTTCGATGCGTTTTTCTAATTCTCTTTTCCATATATTTCTTCCTCATTTATTTCTTCTTCGTAATCTTCTTCCTGTTTTGGTCTTAGTTCATCAATCAACATCATACGAACATCATCAAGAGATAAATTATAGTATAATTCTCCTTTAACAGCAATAGAGATACGGCCTGTTTCTTCGGAAACAACCAAAGCAATAGCGTCAGTCTCTTCAGCTATCCCTAAAGCTGCCCGGTGTCTAGTACCTAATTTTTTACCTGATTTAGAGTTGTTACTTGTTGGAAATACAGCACAGGCACTACTTATTCTATCACCTTGAATAATAACTCCGCCATCATGTAAGGGATTATTAGGGAAGAAAATGGACACTAGTAATTCACTAGATAAATCAGCATATAATTTTTTACTTTTTTCAATATAATCAGATAAACTAATATCTCTTTCTAGGACAATTAAGGCTCCAATTCTGGTTTTTCTTAAATAATCAACAGATTGAATAATTTCATATACTAGTTTTTCCCGTTCATCAACACTAAGGGTTTTATGTCTTCCTAATAGCTGACCTCGACCTAATTG
>CAZHWO010000008.1:31837-32189 GCA_964536075.1 uncultured Muribaculaceae bacterium
AGAATACCACGAATCTCGGGTTGAAAAATAATGATTAAAGCTAAGGGACCCCACATAATAACATACTCTAATAATAATCCCATCGTAACAAAGCCACAGAAATTACTAATTATTTTTAAGATGACAATAATCGTTACCCCTTTAAAAATTAAGGTTAACTTAACATTATTTTTTATATTCTTTAGTATGTAGTATAAAAACACCCATACTAATATTATATCTACAAGATCTTTAAACCAATCTAAAACATTATTTAAAGTCATATCATTTCCTCCAATTGTTATTTATACCTATTTATTATATCAAAATAATACTCGGTTAGTAAAGGGGCTTAGCAATTATTTCATATTTT
>CAZHWO010000009.1:0-30516 GCA_964536075.1 uncultured Muribaculaceae bacterium
CTTTTAATAATTCAATAATTTTACGAATTTCTAAGTCATAAGAAATCATATCCATCCCACCAAAAGCCGTTAATAATTGATCTTTTTCCATATGATACTTGTCCATTAATAATTTAACTTCATTATCCAATTCTTCAGCTGTTACCAGAGTCTTTTCTTGCTTTTTAATTTCTTCCAACATTAGCCGAAAAGTAATATGTTTTTTGGCATCCTCTTCCATTTGCTTTCTTAAATCTTCAGCCGTTGTTTTAGTAAATTGATAGTATAATTCTAAGGAGATACCCTGCATTTTTAATTGTTCTTCATATCTTTCAATCATATGATCAATTTCATCTTCTAACATTTCTACAGGAATATCGACTTCGGTATGCTTGCTAATTTCATTAAGTAAATCATCAATATATTTATTTTCCAGATCAGCTTCCTTATGTGTTAATAAATGATTCTTTATTTCTTCCTCCAAAGTTTCCTTTGAAGTAACGCCTTCCATCGCTAAATCTTCAAATAATTCTTCATCTAATGCTCTGGTTACTTTTTCTTTAACCTCATTAACTTTTACTTTAAATAAAACCTCTTTACCCGCTAATTCTTCACTAGGATAATCATTTGGAAAAGTTACTTTTACTTCGTTATTATCACCAGCTTTTAAACCAATTAATTGTTCTTCAAAACCGGGAATAAAAGTATTACTACCAATCTCTAATGGATAATTTTCTCCTTTACCACCATCAAAGGCTACTCCATTATTAAAACCTTCAAAGTCAATAACCGCTATATCATTATTAGCAATGTGACCTTCTTTAACTTTAGTTTCGGCATATTTTTGTAAAAGACTATCAATTTCTTTTTGAATTTCTTCGGTAGTTACGATAGCTGCTCCTTTTTTCACTTTTAAACCTTTATATTTATTAACTTTTATTTCCGGTTTAGCTATAATCGTAAATTTAAATTCAACATGATTATGGTCAATTGCCACTATATCAACTTTGGGCTCAACGACAGGAACAATATCCTTATCAGCCAAAGCTTTAACATACGCTTCATTAATAACTTCATCCACTGCATCCATAAATAACGACTCTTTACCAAATTTCTTTTCATAAACATCTCTTGGAACTTTACCAGATCTAAAACCATCAACCTTAATCTTTTTAACCTTTTTATTAAAAGCTGATGTTAGTGCTTCTTCCCATCTGATTCCTTCAATTGTTACATTTAATTCCACATATTTTTTTTCTTTTGCCATAAAACTACTTTCCTCCAAACAAGTTATATTATATAGCAATTATTGTTATTAGTAAAGTCTTAATTAGCGAAAGAATGATAAAAGTTTATCTATTAATGACTGGTTTCCCTTCACTTTAACATAAATAAAATCTTGATAAATTTTCTTATCATCAAGCATTACTTCTAATTTGCCAACGATATCTCCCGTTTTATAACTTTTAACTTTTGTTATCTTAATATTAACTAATACCTGATCTTTTTCTTCATTAGTCAAGGGATAAATAAAGTTATTTTTGATATATATGTCATCCTTAAAATAATTTTTATCTAATTTAAAATTATCCTTATCGACAATTACATAATTATGATAATTATTAAAGCCGTAGCCATACATATCTTGATGTGATTTATATTCATTATCATCATCTAAGGTAACCGCCGTTAAATTTAAAGCTTCTTTACTAGCTGTGGTTACTAAAGTCCGACCCGCTTTCGGCGTATAACCTGTTTTCCCTCCGGTTGCATATTCATATAACGTTAAAAGTTTATTACGATTAAACCAGACATAACTCTTTTTGTCACTAGTTACAGTATACTTTTTCGTCCCTGTTATTTCTCGATAATTCTTTAAGGTATAAGCATAACTGGATAACAAAGCTTGATCATAAGCTGTTGAATAATTTTGCGTTTTTTCATCCAAGCCATGAGGATTTCTATAAATAGTGTCATTCATTCCCAATTCTTTAGCCTTTTTATTCATCATTTCCACAAACTTTTCTTCATTACCACCAATAAAATAAGCAATGACAATGGCCGCATCATTACCACTTCTTAATAATAAACCATATAATAAATCTCTTAAGGTCATTTGTTCATTTAACTCAATATATATATTGGATCCATACATAGTAAGGACTTCTTCTCCTACTGTAACAATCTCATCCATCCGGCCTGATTCAATAGCCACTACGGCCGTCATTATTTTAGTAACACTAGCAATTAATCTCTTTTCATGCGGTTTTACTTCATAAAGTACTCGGCTACTATCCATATCCATTAAAATCGCAGAAGAGGCCGTTACCTCGGTAGCATAAACCCTTAAGGGAATTAACATTAATACTATCAGGATAAGCATTTTTTTCATGTTATCACCTATTAAAAAATATATGAAAAAAAGGACTTTATTAGTCCTTAATATTTATATATGTATGAATCTTTTATAAATCTATATCTGATAATTTTCTAACGTTGATAATTTATAATCCGTAACCTTACTTTTATTTAACTATTATTAATTATATTTTTATTTAATCTATATTTTCTTCCTTTATTATTACCTATAGGAATTAATAGTTCATTACCTATAAATTTTCCAAAATATTTTCTTATATTAACTTTACTTTTATCTAATAAAGCGGCTGCTATCTCGCTGTCAATTAATTCATTTTTTTCAAAATATACAATCAATTTATTTAATATTTCCTTTTCATTTTTGGATAAATTAGCAATATATTCGTTTTTAATTTTACCTAGAGAATTAACTGCATTAAACTTATCAATTGTTCGTAATATCATATCTAACATAAATTCTATAAATACAGTTGATGAGGCATTTTTTTCTGATTTACTTAGTGCCTCATAATATTCTTGTTGATTTTCAAACACAAGTGTTTCAATTGGTAAGTATTCAAAAATTTTATTATATTTATATAATATTAATGATTGCCATAATCTACCTATTCGACCATTACCATCCCTAAATGGGTGAATGAATTCTATTTCAAAATGAATTATTGATGATTTTATTAACGGATTAAGATCACTTAATTTTGCCCAACAAAATAATTCTTCTATTAGTTTTGGAACATAATCTGATTTTGCCCCAACATGAACAATTTTTGCTCCATCGACAACGCCAACATAGCCACTTCTAAATCTTCCACTTTCTTCTATTAATCCCTCAGTTAGTAGTTTATGAGCACTTAAAAACACTTTTACATCATATGGATCATAAGCTTTCATATCAGTATAAGCATTATAGGCATTTTTAACTTCAATTATTTCATTTTGTGGGGCCAATACAATTTGGCCATTAATAACACTAATTACTTCCTCCTCACTTAAACTATTAGATTCAATAGCACATGATGAATTAACAGACTTTATTTTACTCGCTTTTCTTAAATATAAAGCTTTTTTTAAATCAACATTTAATTCTAGTCTGGTTAATTTTTCAGTTATTATAGTAACTAAATTTAATATTGTTTCATTTAATTCAAACGGAGGTTTATTCATAATTTCAAGTCCTTTCTTACTATAACTATTATAGCATAATATTTTAATCATATCAATAAAAGTAGCGATATTAGTAGCGATAAAAGTAGCGATATATGAAAAAAAGGACTTTATTAGTCCTTAATATTTGTATATGCCATGGATCTTTTGTAAATCTACATCTGATAATTGATCTAACGTCCATACTGATCCAACTTTTGTTAACACAAAATTAATAGTATATTTTACCCTCTTTTGATAATTTTTTAATGTTGATAGCGTATAATCTGTAACCTTACTTTCATTTAACTGTTTTTGATCATTAAGAAATTTATCTTGATGTTCACTAACATATTTATCTATTTCTTGGTTAGCTAAGTTAAAATTATATACCTCTATCTCTGTTTCAACAGTCGCATCTTTACCATCAATTGTTTCATCCTTAATAGTATAGGTTAAATGTTGGTACTGATTTTTATAAATATCACGATAGGTTGTTTTTTGTTCATCTGTCATGCCGTTAGTATCAGTTAGTAAATCCTCAATCTGCCCAGTCACGTTATCATCTAACTTTTGATACTTCATTAAATATTCTTCCACACGCTTAGTTGGAGTATTCATAACATCAGCACATCCCATTAAACAAAATAGTAAAGCTCCGGCTATTAATAGTTTTTTCATCTTTTCCTCCTTTATTTATATCATGAACTATTTAAGCCTTTTTATACATTAAACACTTTTTTTCGTATAAAGCATTTTGATAATATTATAGAGTTTAAGATGATTATCATTAACACTAGCTAAGCTGTCCTTTAATCGTTGATAAATTACATCCAGATCCTGTTCTTCATTATTATTAAAACACTCATAATAAAAGTATTTTAATTTTTGTTTATCATGATGATGATAAATATCTTTAAATTCTTTGGCTAAACAATTTTTTATCTGTTTTTCAAGTCTCGTCAAATAATCACCATCAACTAATTGTTTGTTTACCTTATAAACGATATTCGTTTCATTTATTCGATGGGCAATATCAAGAACTTCGCCTTCTTCATCAATTAACATTTTACTTTTAAACAATGATAAACCATTTTTGTCAAATTCAATTGCCATGACTCTCGCCCCATCCGTAAAAAGGGCCGCATACTTTAAAAAAATAATATTATCCTGATCGTAAACCTCGCATTTAGTATTAAGACTATCTAATAAAGTTTGATTAACCTTGACTTCATTATTTACTAAATCGCCCATTGTTTTACTATCAACCTTTACTAAACTAATTTTTTTAATATGTTCAATACTATCATTTAAATCCCACTCATAAAAAGCATAGACACTATTAACATCACACCAATTTAATAAAACATCATATATATAAATCATCTTATCCTCCATTATCAAGTTTCTTAATAATATTATGTTACATATCCTTTTTTATATGCACAAAAGAGGACATTAGTTGTCCTCTTCTTCAAAACTTAAAGTTTCAAATTCGACCTTATTAATAACATCAAATTTATGTTTAATTTTTTCTGTTGTTACATGAAAACTTTCTACATCCCGACTAACCGTTTGAATACTTTTTGATAGTTTATCCCAACGTTCTTTATACCTAGAAAATTCAAGGCCTAATTTATTTAATTCCTCATGAATTATGGTAGCATATTTATCTCGCTCCATATTCTTAATAACCATTTGAATAACTGTTAAAGTACTAATCAAAGTGGTTGGCGAAGTAATCCAAACTTTTTTGCGATAGGCATATTCAATAATATCGTTATGATAAGCATTAACCTCAGCGAATATTGCTTCAGCCGGTAAGAATAAAATCGCTTGATCAGATGTGGTTCCCGGAATAATATATTTAGAACTAATTGCATCAATATGCTTTTTAAAGTCTTTTTTAAATTCCTTTTCATGCATATCTCGTTCTATTTGCGCTATCTTACGATCAACCATTAACTGATAATTTTCCAAAGGAAATTTTGAATCAATGGCAATCGTTCCAAGTGGTGAGGGAGCAAATAAAACAGCATCCGCTATTGTCCCGTTATTAAACGAATATTGCGTACGGTATATGGCATCATTTTTCTCACCAAAGACATTGGCTAAAATATGATATAAATTAACTTCGCCAAAGATTCCCCGACTCTTTTTATCGGTTAAAATACCCTGTAAAGAAACAATATCACTCGATAGACTATCAATTTTTTTCTGGGCTTCATCTATTTTACTAAGACGCTCTAAAACCGATATAAAAGTTTTATTAGTTTTTTCAAAATTTTGATCAAGTCTTTCATTAACCTTGTCATTAATTCTAATTAGTTCTTGTTCAATTTTCGTTTGTAATTTATCAAAATCTTCATTTAAATTTTTATTAATATTAACCTCAAATCGTCCTAAGCGCTCTGTTATATTAGCTTCATTAATATTTTTAAAAAGTGCTACGGTAACGAGAATTAGGATCACGACTAATAATCCTATTATTATATATTCCATATTTCTTACTCCTTTATTACTACCATTCTAATCATAACATATTTTTACTACTTTTATAACTTTTTTTGAAATAACCGATAGCTATTATATCCTCCTTTAATGTTTACTACCTGGTACCCTTTGTTCCTTAGTATATCACATAATTCTTTACTTTTTTCCCCATATTCACAATAAAGATAATAGGTTTTCTTTTTATTCAAATATTCTTCGGGCAACGTTTGTAAATAATTTATATTAATATTTTTGGCTCGAGGAATAGCGCCTAAATTATATTTATAAACTTCTCTAATATCAATTATTTCTATATCATTAATGATCGGTATCAGGTCCTTCATTTCAATTTCCATTGATAACACCTCATAATATTTTATGAAATAAAAAAAGAAAAGTATAAACTTTTCTTAATTATCAAAAAAATCATCAAAGAAATCATTATCATCAACCGTTTCAATTGGTTTAACTTCAATAGAAGAAATCGGTTTTGGTTTGACTTCTTCTTTAACCTGAGGTATATCTTCCATTTGAGCAGTTGGAATTTTTATATCATTTGATGGAACTTCATTGACAGGCATCATTGAATCTTTATGAATATCTTCCGGAATATTAATGGCACTATCTAGCGGTTGTTCCTGAATAATATGAATATTCTCTTCCTTAACTGATTCGACCTGAACAGGCGGCTGATTATTAAACATGTCTGTTTCCCCATCACTAAAATCTTTAAATGGATCAATATCCTTTTTCTTCTTAGCTTCTTGTTCTCTTCTTTCCTCTTCTTCTAATTCAGCAATTCGCGCATCAATCTTTTTCACTAAATCATCGATATTAACATCGGAATCACCTTTCATTCCCTCGGTTGGTGGGAAAAATGGCGGCATAAATGGACTGGCTCCATTATTTTCATTATTCATAAAAGGATTAACCCCCATTGGTGATTTAGGCATAAACGGATCTGGATTTCCATTCATAAAAGGATTAACCCCCATTCCTCCACTACTATTTGGATCATCCATCATCGAGAATAGTTTTTCCTTCTTTTTACCTTTAACAAATTCTTTTAAATCAAATACATTAACCGGCATCTTTTCTCTGGTTGGATAATCACCTTTTTCATACTTTTTACCCCAATCAATTTTAAAATCTGGCGTTAATTTGGTCTTAAAAGGTTGCAGTCTGGTTCTTAAGAGAATCATTTCCCACATTTTCATACGTTGCAAATCACTTACTGTTACAAGTGGTGTTGACGCTGTTTTATCTTTTTCTTTTGACTTAACTTCGCCACACATTTTGGAAATTTCTTCCAAAACATTTAACTCACTACTAATTAAGTACATCATATTACCGCAGTTACCCTTAATTGTTTCAGCATTTTCTTTACCATATACTTGATTAAGTTGAGCAAAGTTCTGAATAATTAGCGTAAAACGAATCTTTCTTGAACGCGCGGCCGTAATCATGGTTGTTACGTCCTTTAACGGTGGCATATTAGCAAATTCATCAAGTAAAAAGTTCGTTCTGATTGGTAACTTACCACCACTTTCTTGTGCGACATCTATTAACGTTTCATAACATTGTTTTACTAAAATAGTCGCTAAAGAGTGATACGTCTTCTTTTCATCTTGAATAATTATGAACATGGCTGTCTTCTTATGCCCAATTTCTGATAATTCAAAATCACTATGCGATAACATTTCTGATAAATTCTCACGGGAAGCAAACAATTTAATTTTCTGTTTAAAGACGGCTAGGATACTACCCTTTGTTTCACTAGGAGCTAAAATAGTACTCGATGCATTAATAGCAGCAGCACTAGCGGGATCTTTACCATTAAAGTATTCTTTAATAAATGTAGTCGCACCAAACTTTTCTTCACCAACGGTGGTCATCAAACTAATACTGTTTATATTGATTTCTTCTTCCTTGGCATCTTCAAATAAACCAAGGGCTAAACCGGAAAAGTAATCAGCTGAGGTTTTTTCCCAGAATGGATCAGCATTATTATTATTTTCTTCATAAAGAATATTTAAGGCCAAGTCATCTAGTAATTCAATAGCTTTATCTTGATTACCATATTTATATAAGCGATAAGGTAAAGTTAACGGGTTCCAACAATTGCCATTTTGAGGATTACGGAAGTTAAGAAGAATGATATTATAACCTTTTTCTTTTAACATTCCATACGTATTTTCGTATATCTCCCCTTTAGGATCGGTAACAATAATTGATTCACCTTTTTTAATTAAGTTTCTAGCTAGTGGCATAATAATCGCATAAGTTTTACCACTACCTGTTGAACCAATAACTAAATTATGATATTCACTATCATCGACCCACAATTGATTCTCTGTACTTATTAAAGGAACTCCCGCATGTTCATAATTATCGTCTTTCGTGTTAAGCATAAAAATCTTTTCATCAGCTTTAATTTCTTTATCCTTAGCCCAACGACTATAACCTTTATCACTTTTATTAGTGGTAATACCAAAGCCTTTTTCAGTTTCAAAAAAATAGGATTTAATACCGGCAAAGGCTAAGCCAACCGCTAAAATATAAAATATAATAGTAGCTGGTAAATAAGTTGGTGTAAAAGCCGGTAAAAAGTTAAGGCCATAAAAACTACCTGTGGTGGCAAAACTGGATAAATTAACTACTCCCCAGGCCACAATAAAAAGCAAAAACACACAGAAAATTGCAAAAATTAATAAATCTTTAGGTTCAGCTCTAAACTTCAATTTCATCTTACTTACCTCTTTCTTGTTTTTCTAAATCCTTTTTTTCTTTATAATTAACGATTAACGCTATTATAACAATTAATCCCACAATTAACAATATTAAACCAACGATTATTATAATATTAAAAAGCGTACTATCAGTATCAATGATATTACCATTACCATTATTATTATTATTATTGTTGTTATTGTTGTTATTATTATTTGGAATTTCACTTACCTTCAGTGATTTATCAAAAGTTAAACTAAAAGATTTGTCTTTAGTATTGCCACTAATTAACCATTTACATACATAATTATTATTAGTAATCATACAATTATCTGCCGTTGAATCTGTTACTTTATAGGGTAAAGTAAAGGTTATCTCACAATCATCAACATAGGAACGATCATAACTATATTCTGTTGTCACAATAAAGTCACTAGTCGCATGAATAGTTATCAAATTATCATTTTCAACATATTTTAATTCTGACCAATAATGTTTATAAAAAATAGATTGATTAATAAAATCAGCAATATTACTGAAATAGTTAGATAAATACTTACCTGAATCTTCATTTTTTCGAAAATCAACAACATGATAATTAGCAGCTAAAACTTTTTCTTCATACGGAGAATATATTGATTTAATTCTTTCATCTTTCGATAAATATTCATTAAAATAATCTTCTGTTTCAGTGACTGTTGCACTTTCTTCTATCGACAAATTTTCATTAAGAGTTACATTATATTTTACATCGCAACCACATAAAAATAATAAAATAAATACATAAATAAAGATTCTTTTTTTCATTTATTTTCTCCTTTTATTACTTACATTCAGCAATTGTATCTAATGAATTCCGACTAAATAATCTAAATTCAGAACTCATTTGTCCTAGAATTACATCTTGCTTACAATACCCATTTCTGTAATCTTCTTTTTCATCTTCAGTTTTACAAGCATCATTTCTTGGGTTAATTGTACCATCTCCTCCATTAGGATCTAATATATCAAACATACCATCCTTATATCCAACAACTGTCATAATATGTCCCCTACTAGTAAATGTGCCTTCCCCTACACCTATAATAGCTAAAACATCACCGCGATCAAAAGCAGCCTTTAAACAATTTAAATTACTTTTAGGAATAGGTTTATAATATACATTATATTGCTTGGCTATATAACTATATGCTCCACCATTAGTACCATCACTATTTTTACCACATGCCACTTCATTACTAGCAGCAAATTTATTATTAATGACAATTGGATCAATTGAACCATCTTGAAATAAACTAGCCATAACAATAGCTGTACTCGTCGCTCCACACCCCGAAGAACAGATAGAATTTCCTTTTTTATTACAGTAGTTGCGACCAAGAGGATATATTTCTCTGCCACAAAAAGGAACATCAGAGTAATCAGTTTGATCATAATAGAACAGTTTCCCTTTAAATTGGCCAGTGCCATTAATTACTACAGAATCAGAACCTGGTGTATACAACTTCGATATTTCTACATCATCATCATAGAAATGACCCAAAATAGTAGAATAATTTTCACCAAGGCTTTCATAATATGCAATGCCAAGCTGGCTAGCCCCATGACAATGTCCTGTTTGCGCTTGTAAATTATAAGTTCTATTATTAAAAGAAGATGGCATTGTAAAATCCCATGCCGTTTTAGAAGGATATTTATAAAGTCTTGTTGTACAGAGACCGGTTGTTTGATCACATGTTACCACCCCGCAAGGACATTGAACCTTGCTATCTTTACACCAATTATGACTACCATCTATTCCATTAGGATAAGAAGCATAATAGGCACCAGTAATTTTACCACCTTTTGTCAAGACTAATCCTTCTGTTTCAGCTACTACTTTTTTAATATCATCTGCAATCGTTCCGGTATTAACAGCTTGTTTTTTTGAAGTACCAACAATTTCACAATTACCAGTCGCTGCTGTTTCATTTAATACAAAAGTTCTAGCTAATACGGCTTGAGCTTTTAAACCCTCACCTGATGCATCACCACCAATTTCAGCACTTACTACTCTATACACATATTCCTCTAAAGAGTATTCTGTACCTGTCTCTGTTATCTTTATATTGGTACAATAACTGCCTCCAACAATGGAACTATAACCAGGACTATCACCTAAACCACCACCTTCATCTTCAATTATCATAGTAACAACAATAACTAGAAAAATGAAAAGGATAAGGAAACCACCAAAAAAAAGAAGTAAAAACTGCGTTAAATCTAGATCTTTAAAGAATTTAGTAGATCCTCCAAAAGTACTACTTTGTTCAACAGGAATATCCGCATTAACATCAGCTTTTCCTTTGAAAGCTCCCTTCAACATTCCTTTTAGAGGTCCACCTAAAGCTAATTTAGGTTGAAGAGGACTACCCTTTTTTGCTTGCTTTACAGCAAGATTCGCAAGCCCTTTTGGAACCCCTTGACTCTGTAAATAAGCTGATCCAACTTTTTCAGCCACCCCCTCAGCAGCTCCTTTAAGTTTTTGAACTTTGCTAGCTGATCCATCACTGCTTTGAGGCTTTTGATTATTGTTAGATAACCCACCAAGCCCTTGAGGCTTTTGATTATTATTGGCTGACCCACCAATACCATTACTTTTTTTAAAATTATCATCAGCCATTATACCACCACCTATTTATTTACTATAGTCCACCACGACTACCAAAAGATTCTAATTCTTCATCAGTTACAATTATTCTTATTTGCATTCTTCTACCCCCACAAACAAATAATGCTTCTCCTTGACCATAACGTTTAATACCTTCTTTTTCATTTTCATTTAAATCAATTAACATAGCTAAATCCTCAACCGCTTGCTTCTTTAATCCCATAACTAAATAATAAGAAGCATTATCAAAGATAGCTTTACCTTGTGTTATAACGGAAGCATCACAAAAATCACTAGGTTGTTGTGTTATTACAATTGTACCCGTATTATACTTTCTTGCTCGTCTTTGAATTTGTGCTAAGAAATCCGCCCCAATAATATTATTAGAACTTAATAATACATGAGCTTCATCAACCATTAATACTGTATTCATACTAACATCTAAACAAAGTCCCCAAGCATATTTTAATATATTAAAGAATAAAGCATTCCTAATATTAACATCCGTATTCATTACTTCTCGAATATTAAAGACAATGATATTACTATTAATTTGAATGGTCGTATGACCATCAAAATAATATTTTAATTCTCTAATTAATGGTCTAATTTTTAACTCTAATTTTTCCATAATTGCACGTTCATGCGTTTTATCGGTCATGGAAGTTAATTTACTTTTAATGGTATTATACACATCACTAAAGATTGGGTATTGCTCACTTGTTAAACCTGAAAAATCACTATTATAGTCAATACCAAATCGCTTATAAGTTTCTAAAATCATTTCGGTATATAAAGTTAAAACATCTTCTTCAATACTTGGATCATAATACTTAATAAAGGCCTTTAATTGTTGAAGAGTTTTTGTTAAAGCTGTATAACCTATACCTTGCTTTAATTCCTCTTCATCATAATCTGGCACAACTTCTAGAGGGTTAATCATCCCAAACTCTCCACCTTTACCAAGATCAATAAAATCACCATTATATTCAGCTATCATTTCACCAAGTTCCGCTTCTGGATCAATCGCTACTAATTTATAGTTATTACGAATATGACATCTCAATAATAATTTAGCCGCGGTTGATTTACCAGAACCAGAAGTACCTAAAATTATCATATTAGCATTGTTACGATTAAACTCTTTTTTTATTTGATATAAAAACTGATTAAATAAAATTACACCGCCAGAAAAATCAACCCCCATAATAGTCGACAAACCAGGGTCCTTAATACTATCAAAAACAAATGGATACATTGCTGCTATAGTAGCTGAAGGAATAGGTGTACCAATCCTTGCTTCAATCGCTTGCTTAGGAAAGATGGGAATTATTGATTTTAAAATTGTTTCCTGTTCAAACTGTAAAGTCATGGCAAACATATTCAAAGTAGCTAAATAATTCTTAACCTGCAATTTTTTACTATCAAACTCTTCTTTAGAATCAGCCATAATCACTAAATGTAGTTGAAAATCAAAAACTCGTGATTGACTCGATACAACCTGCTGTGTAAATTGCTCTAATGATTCATAATCCTGACGAATTCTTTCTTGAACTGTTTTATCTCTTTCTTCTTGATATTTATATTTTAAATCAGTCAACTCCTTATTCAACATTTTAGTAATTGTTGAAGATGGAACTGGAATATGTTTAATAACTACCTTTACCCCAGGAATACTAGTTAGATTAGATAAATAACCTGGTGCTATATATTTAGGAAGGGAAACAGCTGTTAGTATCGTACAATATTTATCACTTATAATAAAACTTCCGGGAAAAAACTGTAATCCTTTAGGTGCTATCTCTCTTTTTAAACTCATAATGGTTTCACCGTCCCTACATTAAAACTTTTTCCTCCATTTAAGAAATTATCAAGGACAATTCTTAAATCATCATTAGAAGTTTGAGCTGCACTTAAACCACAAGCTGCTAAACCTGTTATTAAATTTCTTAATCTTTTTTGCAATAATTCTTCATTCTTTTCTTTAAATAATAAATAATATTCCGTATCAACAACATTCTCATTGACAAACATTTGGGCCTTATTTAAGTCATCAACAGTCAGCTTTCTTTTTTTAACATCCTGAACCTCGTTATAATGAACTTGTAATTGCGAAATATATACATTGATATCAACTGGTCGATCTGCAATAATTATCCAAAACTCATAATCAATCGCATCATAAAATGATTGCAATTGAAACATAACATTATCTTGTGACTGTTGATCAAGAATAAAAATATTCCGCGGTACAATTTTAACACCCGTAACTTTAACATTGTTATCTAATATTATAGATCCATTACTAATAGACTTAATAGGCGCAAAAATATCAGTTGTACTTATCCCAATACTACTCTTCATAAAAACACCAACCCTTCCATTTAAATATTTTTTGACTTCTATAATATTTCCAAATACTAAGTAAAACCATTAGTACATTATGATAATTTGGTATTGGAATTACCAGAAATCCTGTTACCAAAACCGGGGCTAAAACAAGTAAAGTAATAACTAAATTATTCATTGGCACAAACATAATTAATACCATTGATATCCCAAAACCTATGCCAAAAATTAATAAATCAATCGGGCGAAATATATTAAATATTAAATTACCCCTTTTAGCATTAGCTGGAATCAAATATGGTCTTTCCTTATCCTCCATTTTTATTCTCCTTTATTAAACTAATTATAAATCAAATCCTGAACCAAAGCCATCATCCTGTTTCCAATCATTTTCATCTATAATTTCTGGTTCAGGCTCTGGCTCAGGTTCGGGTTCTTTTTGAGCATCTTCATAAGCTTTTTTTCTCCACCATTCAGCACTATGGAAAAAACCTTCTTCATCAGGTTGCGCACTATAAGTTTCATTCAATTCTTCCCACCTATCTATCTTTTCTTCCTCAGAAGATTCATCATGTACATTTGCTGCATCATTGACTCTCTGCTGCATCTCTGTTTCTTCACTTCTACTTTCTCTATATGGAGCATTATCAATTACTTCTGGTTCTGTTACTGCCTCTGGTGTTGGCTCTGGTTTTGGTTCTGGTGTTGGCTCTGGTGTTGGTTCTGGTGTTGGTTCTGGTGTTGGCTCTGGTGTTGGCGTTGGCTCTGGCGTTGGAGGTTCTTCGAAAAAACCACCTATTTCTCTCATCACGTCGCCTGTAGTTGTCTGAGGAGTTTTATAGTTATTTATATCTTCACTTTTAAAATCTCCAGCCTTCCAAGTAGCAGATGGTCCCAAGATAGGTCTTAAATTACTATCCAATATAAGATTTCCATCTCTATCTGCCGGAGCTTTATATTCTCTTTTTCCCTTTTCTGGAGTACGATTTGCATAATTATAACGCTTATCCTCATGCGTAATTCCGCCCGGAGCAATTGCCTTAACCTTTTCAAGGTCTTTTTCCATAGTCTGAATCTGATTACCAAGACGAGCTTGATTAACTTGATTATCACGAACTTCATTACCTGCATTTATTAAAGCCGCCCTTGCTGAAACAATTTTTTCTTTATTTCCACCTTTAAGGGCTGCATCATAATTAGCTTGAGCTTTCTGATAATTACTATTTAAACCAATTTCTTCAGCCTTAAGACTATTTAATGATGTATTAGCCGACTTAATATCACTCTTTAATCTTTCTCCACCTTTAGCTGTAAAGGCTGCATTAGCATATGCCTGTCCAGCCATACCAGGAACTTTACCTGCTTTAGCCTCTGCCAAAGATTTATTAGTTGCTGCCAAAACACCGGTTTGTGGTTTTTTACCTATTTCAGTACCCATAATGCCAATTGTATTACTTGCTGCTTTACCGCCCACTAAAGCACCAGTTGCTAAACCTTTTAAACCTTTACCTGTTACAGCTCCTTTAGCAGCACCTACCAATCCACCGCTTACAGTAGCAGCACCCTTACCAACACCAGGAATTTCTCTCACTTTTTGGAATGGATTAAGCATAGAAGCACCACTTGATTTTATCCCGAATAATCCCATAATCATTTTAGGACCAACTTTAACAAACATTAAAGAACCCATTAATAAGAAAAGTTTTAAAAAGGTTTTTTCACTTTTACTTAATGTTGATATTTCTTTTTGAGTTTCTTCATCATAATATTTTGAATTATCATCAGTTGTTGCTGCCAATAAAACTGCTTTTACATCATCAACTAAAATATCTGCAATGCTTAACGATGCATCTTTTAAAGCAAAATCACTAGTATTATTTTTTTCATAATATGTGGTTGCTACTTCACCCTCATCAATATCTTTGAAAGTCTCATTAATTAAATCAATACAAAACATCAAGAATCCTATTAAAATAATCCGAACAAAAATATCTGCATAAGTTTTCATTGCCTCACTTGCCCACCTTCCAAACATTGTATCCTTTCCGGAACCCTGAATATAGGAAGAAATAAAGACAGGGGAAGACATTTGTAAAAACAACATTTTTAGAGCCCTTAAAGCAAAATCAAAAGTGGCCGTTATTAATATACCAAGTAAAACCAACCCCATGGCAGAAGATACTATCCATTGATAGTTAATTGAATAAATATTTTTATTATCTTTACAATTATCTTGACCAGTTTTATCTATACAATTATAATCTTCCTCAGATATTAGAGCTTCCATTGTATCAAAATCAGATTTATCATTTGCTTCATCGAAATAACCTTTCACTTCTTCATATTTACTTTCGTTATATTCCTTATATTCTTCATTTAATTCCAAAAAATTAAATAAAAAAGCAGCGGCCACCTTTTTACCATTAGTATTATTCATTTTTTCTGTAACAGTTTGACTTGCATCATTTGTATGTTTTGAGCTTTTATCACCAGTACTACAACCACTAAATGACCAATAAACTGACATACTAGTTTTGTCGGGTAAACCGTTATCACCAACAGAAACAGTTTTATGCTCACAATAGTAAAGTTCTGCTGGACACTGATTTAGAGAATAAACCTTTGCATTAATTAAATCTTCATAATTCTTATTTAAATTATCATCCTCACCGTCATCAACTTTTACTCGTGGTAGAGAATTATAAATATTAACTTTATGGCTAGCGCCCCCCGTTTGTTCAGAAACATATACACATTTAACACTGCTAATTGAAGTTTCTCCTCCAGTAATAGTAGCATCTAAGACTTTATAAACAATATCACTTCTAATAAAAATTCCTTGGAATTGATAGGCTAAATTAAAAATAGTAGGAACAATAGCAATTAATATTAATACCATAACCGTTCTAGTTACTATAGAACCAGTACCACTTTTTTTATCGCCAATTTTATCTGGATCTACAACAGCTTGCACTAAAGACAATAGTATACGAAAGAATACTACCACACCAACTACTATATATATTCTATTTACTGCATTTTGAGCTGCTTCAAGACTAGTAAATAAGTGCAACTCAGCTAGTTTAATCATAAAATCATATATTTTAGCAGCAAAACTATAAATAGTATTATCTAAACTAAAGAAAAATTCTCTTAAATCTAACATTATACTTGCAGTCATTTTTATCAAACTCCTTTTATTTAATTCAAAGTTTATTCAAAATAATCAAAACACCCAGATATTAATTCATTAGCTATTGGAAAAATAATTTGGACAATATAAACCAAAATATAAACTAATAAACCAAAAATTAATCTTTTAAATAACCTATCCCAACCTTTTTTAATATCTTCATCTTTTCCAGCAAAAACAGCTCGTAATAAGTCAACGCTACCCAATACAGTTATTAATGAAGGAACCAAAATTTTAACAACCTTTAAAGTATCTACTAAAAAAGTCATTAATTCAGTACTGAATATTCCCTCACAAGTAGGATCTTCAGGATCAGGATCAGGATTAGGATCAGGATCAGGATTAGGATTAACATTTTTAGATAATAAAATTGAAAATTTATAGTGATTAATCTCTCTCGTTGTTCCATCTTTCTTCATAACATCTACAAACAATTCAACTTGACAAACACCGTCTTTAAACTCCGATCCTGATAAATCAATCTTCACCATTGGAATAAATTCTGTTTGCTTTTTACTAAATATATCATAAACAGACGTTAATTTATCAGGCGAGTCAGTAGTCAACACTTCAGCTCCACTACTTTTGGCGTTTGATAAGTCTTCATAAAAAGATGATTTTTTTACACAGGAAGAACCATACTTAAAAGCAAATGAAACATTATCAGTGGATGATTTCGGTTCAGTTGGCAGTACAATATAATAATTTGTTTTATTAGTCACATTTGTTAAATCAACTACTTTAACGCTCTGACTATCATAAGGAGTAGCTTCAACTGATGTCACAAAATAATTGTCAATATCACCATAAACGTATTGGTTACCATAAATAAAAAAATGATAAAGATATTGTTTCTCTTTTAATGCAGTTTTCACTGTAAAAGTTACATCCGTTTGGCACTTTCCACCATTATTTGCTAATTGCTGAATGTCAACTTTAAACTCTTTTTTGTTATCAAAAGATGTACCAGACTGTTCAAGGCAACTGTTAGATATACTATTAAGAGTAAATTTCCCAGCTTCTTTATCTTCATCAATCTCAATTTTATAAGTACCAGCTGAAGCACTTGTAAAAAACACATATGAATTAATAGTACTTGGAAAATCCCAACCCCACTGGACCTTTACTTGATCAGCTTTTACTGGTAAGCACACACTAAAAACAATTAAACCTATAATCATTAACCATCTATTTTTTTTCATAACATCACTCTTCCTACACAACAAATCTATTATAGAACAATTATAACATAACAACAATTGAAAAACCACTCTTTTTTATACAAAACAAAAAAAATAATTGAAATTTAATTCAATTATTTAAATACATAAGGATTTGTTTCTGTACCATCCCCTGATGCATATCTTACTACATCATTAAGATAATACGATTCTCTTATATAAGCTTTTTTTGATGCATTAGACTGAGATACTATACCTGAGGTTACCATATAAACACGCGATGAATCTTTATCTCCAGGTGTTGAAAGCCACCAAGAGTAAGATTTTACCAAATAATTATAGTTGAGACAAGTTCTATTTGTTATAATACTACATTCACTATCAATACTTACAATCATAAAATCATAAGTAGTTAATAAACCTATTTTACTATTTTGATTCAAAGTTAAACATTCTTGACTATTGTTTAATGCTACACTACCTTTACTCCTTAATCCAACACACCAATCCTTAGCTACTAATAATGTTTTTAATGAAGTATCTAAATCATCTAGTCTTTCTTCTAAATGTTCTTTCATTCTACTTTGAGAAAATATATTTTTGCCATAACTATAACCTATTTCACTATTATATCGATCATCAAATTTAACAGTTCTTTCCTTAGAATCTTTCTTTCCTTTAATAATTTGAATATTATTATCAACATCTATTTTAACGATCCTATATATTGTACTACCAAATTCTATATAATTATTAGGGTCTTCTCCCCTGAAAACATATTCATTATTTATTTTATATAATCCATCTCCATTTTGAACAACCTTATTATCCTCTAAAACTTTTTCATATAATTTTAATGAATTATATGAAGTCCCACAAGTTAAATAAGGTATATATAAATAAGAATCTTCTGTTTTTTCTATAACCACTTTCCCTGTACACGGTTCTTTCTTTAACAATTTAGATAATGGCTTCATGTATTCTAAACTACTAAGTTCGACATCCATGATAGTAATTTGATTCCCTTCTTTAGTTGGTAAAATACTATTATTATTACTGGCATATTTAATGGCAGCTTCCTCCATAATCTTTTCTATTTTCTCATAATTGCTACTTCTACTACCATTAGCAAAAACAATAACAACAACAAATACTAAAATAATAAATAAAACTAGTCCACCTAAATAAATCATTGTTTTTTTATCTATTCTCTTTAACATATCAACAACTCCTATTAGTTATATTATACCAGAATATCTTTTTATATGTAAACAAAAAGATGTAACAATTACATCTTTATTTTTTATCTTCCGGAGTACAATCATCAGCTAATTGTTCACTAACAACACCAATTAATATACTAACAATGGTTGATACCAAAAATACAGCTATACCAGCAATAAATCGCTTAAACAAAGTACCCGTTGCTTTTTTAATATCATCATCCTTACCAGCAAATACAGCTTTTGCTAAATCAATTGATCCCATTAGAATTAAAGCTGTCGGTACAACTATCTTAATTATATTGACAATAGTACCAATAATACCTTTAATAGTGTCTATGCCATCACAATAACCCGGCAAACCACTATCTTCTAATATTTGAAATAATTCTAACATATACATTCCTCCTTCTTCTATCTTAATCTTACTTATAATCTTATTATTTGTCAATATTTTGATATATATTTACAGTAATTTCTGTCAATTAGAACTTAAATATGCCACTTTTGGACTTTTCTTCTGCCGTATTGGCAGTTTCAACTAAACCTAATTTTTGAATTAGAGATAAGATAATTCCACTTCGACTACGATCATTTATTGGTGGAACATTATAAAAAACGGTGACATTAGCTTCTTTAGCAAAGTCAACAACATCGGCTGTTGTTAACATACTTTTATTTAAAATAACTTTTTTATCTTGTAATTTACCAAAGATAGCTGGATTTTTACGCATTAATTTATTTAATTTAATAACTGATGGTTCAATTAAGTATAAAACATCTGTACAGGCAGTCATATCAATCGCGTCATTTAAATCAATTAAGATAATATCGTAAGTTCGATTTTTTAAAAGTTCCGCATTTAAACTTGTCCTACTGATTGATAACATATCTTTATCATTTAAGTATTGAAAATCACGTTTACCTAATTCAATACCTAAAACTTTTTTGTTATAATTATTAGTCAGTTCTTTTTTAATTAAATAAAGTAACGTGGTTGCTCCAGCACTTTCGGTAACATTTTTAATACCGATTACTCGCAAATTACCCCCACCCTGATTTATAGGTACCACACTATCCATATTTTGATATTTAGCCACATCTTTATAACCATTAGGATTGTTAAATAAGTATTTAACTTGGTTAAGATCAGTCGCAAAATTATATAAACCGATGGACACTAATTTAGAATAGTAGTTATCATTAGCCACCCTTGGATTATCGTAAGGTATTAATAAAATAATTTTATCCGCATCAATATTCATAACAATATTTCTGATCGTATTAATATCTTCATAACCTTTAATAGCCGTCATATCTAAAACCATTTTACCAAACAAAAAATTAGTAAAAATATCGGTAAACTCTTTACTGGTATACTCTCCATGCATCGTTTTTATTAACTCAATATTTAAATCAGCTAATAAACTACGTTTTTCATTTGTCACTAAAACATTCATATTATCCCCTCTTTATTAGCTTAGTTCTACTTTGTTAATTCAATAATAATATCATTATCCCCATTCCAGTCATCCTGCGCTTTATCTAGAAATAAAGGTACAATAAAAATTACTATTAATAAAATTACCACGATTACCACTACTATAACAAACGACATTCGTAAATTACCTGTTTTATCCTGCATATATGACTCCTATTTTACAATTATGATTATACAAAAAATATGATAAAATTACAATAATAATTGATAGTTTTCTTTTTTTATGTTATATTTCTAGGTGCGAGGTAGTTATCATGAAAAAAATATTCTTAATAATATTAACGCTTTTTTTCTTCGTTGGTTGCTCTAATGGTCAAGGTTTAAAAGAAATTAGTTTTAATGACTTTACTCATATGACAGAAGATAAAGAAACGTTTATTCTTTATATTGGTCAAACTGGTTGTACTGCCTGTCAAAGCTATACGCCAACTTTTAAACAAGTTTTAAAAGATTATCATTTAAAAGCCTATTATATTGATTTAAAAACTTTAACAACTGATCAATATACGACTTTTAATGCGATTATTAATGTTAGTGGAACCCCTACGGTTGTTTTTATTAAAAATGGTGCAGAAACTTCTACCCTTCATCGTATTAATGGCGCTACTTCTTACGATAAAACAATATCCAAAATAAAAAATCAAGGTTATATAAAATAAGCGTTTCAAATGAAACGCTTTTCTTATTCAATAGTACTATTTTCTTCATTAAAAAGTCTTTCAACTTCTTTTTTAATTGATTCTATATCATCGTAATTTTCTACTGGTATCAACTCATAATCATCGCCACTAGGATGTATTTGAGCTACATAAATATTAGATCGTCCTTGATCATCAAGAGTATAATCTGTATAAAGAACGTATGGATCAAAAAATTCCTCTCCTTCAGCAGGAGTAACAAGTGATAAAACATCACACTTTACTTCTAATCCCTGATCATTAACAATGGTAAATGATAAATCTTCTAACTTTTCTTCCACTTTTTATTCCTCCTATAAACTAATATTTGGTCCTTTCATACAACTTTCCATCATTTTTTTTAATGAAGTCGAAACTTTCTTCATAACTTTGCCTCGGTTCGTACTCTCAAATGTTTTAGCCCTTCGCCCATTCCATAAATGATGTGCTACTTTCCAACCACTAAAGCCGCCTAAAGCAATAGTCGTTATAACCGCACGAGTACCTACTCCAATTACTATTCCAAGGGATTTAGTTACTACCGCTCCTAATGATTTAGCAAGTTGTAAAGAGTTATGAACTCCCTCACCATCTGCACTTCTAATAGCTCTTCCAAAATCAACCCCTACTTTTCTTAGGGTTAAACCATAGTCCTGGCCAAGATGATAATTAGGTTCTCTTTTAATTTGGCTTTTCCGAGCATTTATTTGATTGCGATGATCTATGGTTACTTGACCAATTTCATTTCTTAAATTGTTCATTTCTACATCATGATGAGCAATTCTTTCAAGGCGATGTTGATGCCTTAAATTGGCTAAAAGTTGGCCTCTTTTATGCGTAATAGCTACTGGATCATCTGGTCTTGTTGCTAATAAACTAGCTAATTCTATTCTCAGTCTAACATTCTCTGCTTGATAATAAGCTAAATCTCTCATAATTTCACTCCCTAATCTTCTAAATAATTTTTTCCTTTGTGCGGTTCATCAAATAATAAACCTTGATAATTTTGTTGTCTTAAAACTTCATAAACGACAATTGCACAACAGTTAGCTAAATTTAAAGCCCGAACACCATCAGTCATAGGTATTCTAGCTACTTTATTCAAATAATCTTTAAGGATTTCTTTTGGAATCCCCGTTGATTCTTTGCCAAAAATTAAATAAATATTCCTATTGCCATCTGTATAATCAAAAGCACTATGTGGTTTATGTCCATATCGTGAATAAAAATAATAGGTTCCTTGATTATTACTCACAAAGTCTTCATAATCCTCATAAACTTCATATTCTAACTTTTCAATATAATTAACCCCGCTTCTTTTTATACTAGCATCATCTAACTTAAAACCTAACGGTTTAATTAAATGTAGTTTCGTACCAGTTGCTACACAAGTACGTATAATATTTCCTGTATTGCCTGGAATTTCAGGTTCATATAAAACTATGTTTATCATTACTCTTGTCCGTAATTCTCAATTAAATTTCTTACTTCATTAAAGCTAGTAGTTGTTTTAATCTTTAAATAATCAACTATTTGTCCTTCTCTAAACACTATAAAAGCAGGATAAGCATTAATTTCTTTAGTATAAGGATATCTCTTATTAAGATCCTTAAAAAAAGTCGCTGTGTCAATCCCTGATAAATTTAAATAAGTAACGTCATCAATATAGTTACTACCTACAATATACTTTTTTAACTTACCTTCAAAATTACGACAATTCTCATCACTAGCTGTACACATATAAATAATAATATTATCATTTTCTTGTAAATAATTATGAATTTCACTAGTATTAATTTCAGCTAAAACACCATTAATTACCGGAATAGTTCTTTGATAATCATAATACGCTATATACCATTTACGAAATAGAAAAATCGCCAAGATAGCTATAAAAAAATATATTAACAGTTTTATATAACTAAAAGCCGTTACTTTTTTATTCTCCACTTTCCTTAACATTTTATTTATCACCTAATTATATACTAACATAAAAGGCTAATAATTACTACCTATAATTTTTGTTTTTTATGATTAAATAATCTAATCTTAACCATAATATTATTGGTGATAATTATGATCAATGAATCTCTATGGATAGCTAATATTAAAAACCGTGCCTCACATCGGTTAAATAAAAATATTAAAACGAATATTTTAATTATTGGTGGCGGTATGGCTGGTATATCGACAGCTTTTAACCTGCAAAATAGTCATTATAATATTACGCTAGTTGATAGTTACAAAATAGGTTTTGGGATTAGTAGTAAAAATACGGGTAAATTAACTTTTTTTCAGGGATATTATCACAAAATAAAAGATTTATATGATAATGATACAGCGCTTTTATATTTAAAAAGCCAACAGGATGCCATTGAGATAGTCAAAAAAAATATTCTGGACTATAATATTAAATGTAATTTTAAAGGTACTTCTTCTTATCTTTTTGCTTCAGATAAAGATGGCTTAGATGCTTTAGAAAAAGAGAAAAATTTTTTTAAAGATAACCATATTAAAATAAAAGTTAGTGATCAACTACCGATTAAGTTCCCCATTAAAAGCGCTATAGCCGTAAATGATACCGCCGTTTTTCATCCCGTTAAATATATTCTTAGTTTAAAAGAAATTATCAAGAAAAAGAAAAACATTAAACTTTATGAGAATACACCGATTATTGAGCTTAAAAAAGACCACGATAAATATCTTGCTCTAACCGAACATAACAGTATTGAAGCTGATATCGTTATTCTGTGTTGTCATTATCCTTTTAAAATTACCGATGGTTATATTCCGTTTAAAACCACTATTGAGAAGGCTTATTTAAGTGCTTCCAAAGTCATTAATTGTAAATCCTTTTCTGCTCTTGATTTAGATAAAAAAGCTTACTCTATTGGTTACCTTGATGATCGAAGTAATTATGTTCTCTTCTTAAGTAATAGTAATTCTTTAGGGGAAAACGTTGACAATGAACAAAAATATAAGGAACATATAAACATTACTACTAAATATTTCCATCTTCCCGATTATCTATGGTCTAATCACGATATCCTAACTAGTGACTATCTGCCTATCATTGGCAAACTAAATGATCATCTGTTAATGGCCACTGGTTTTAATACTTGGGGGATGACCAATGGAACTATAGCCGGAAAAGTCCTAAGTGATATTGTCTTAAATAAAGAAAATAAATACATTAAACTATTTAATCCTACTAGAAGTATTAATTCTAGTACTGTAGCTTATAATTTTGAAAATATTCTTAGTTTTGTTAACAGCAAATTTAATAAGAATCTGCCCTTCTATCAAGATAAAGTCAAGATTGTTAATCATGACGGTCAAAAATACGGTGTTTATATTGACTATCTTAATAATGAACATTATGTCTTAAATACTTGTCCCCATATGAAATGTAGTTTAGTATTTAACATGGTTGAAAAAACATGGGATTGTCCTTGTCATGGATCGCGTTTTAATGTTGATGGTGCAGTTATCCAAGGACCAGCTAAAAAGGATATTAAAGGTCAGCCTTCTTAAAAAAATTATTTTTTATTTTAATATAAATATAAGATATTAATAAACCAATAAGCAGTATTTTTATTGGTTCTTTTAATTTGGAAGTATAGTTATCTAGAATAACCCAATTATTACCTAAACTATAACCAACTAGGACAAAAGCAAAGGTCCAAGGAATACTTCCTAGCGTAGTAAACAATAAAAATTTTGGAAAACTTAGTCTGGCCATACCAATAGGTAGTGATATAAAAGTTCTAACAATGGGAAAATTACGACCAATAAAAGCCGCTAACATCCCATATTTATTAAACCACTGATCTCCCTTATCAATATCTTTTTGTTTCATAAAGAAATATTTACCAAACTTTTCAATAAAGGGTCTTCCGCCATAATAACCCATGACATATAATAAAACCGCACAAAAAACGCTCCCCAATAATCCCGTAAAAAAAGCCATGGCCAAAGTAAAAATACCTTGACTAGCTAGAATACCCCCGGTAGCTAAAATTAATTCACTCGGAATGATAATAATAATAGCTTCCAGAATCATCCCTAAAAACATCCCTGCATAACCATAACTACCAATTAACTCTAAAACAAAATGGCTCATTGCCTCACCCATTAATTATATGTTAAAAAAAAAAAGCCATTAAGCTTTTTGGTTATAATTGCCATATTTTACCTCGCGGTTCTAGGGTAAAAGTTAACCATTCTTTAGTAACGGGATGATAAAAAGATAGTCCCGTCGCAAATAAAGCAATCGGTTCTTTATCTTGTTTACCATAGCGCTGATCACCATATAAAGGATATCCCCGGCTAGCAAACTGAACTCTTATTTGATGATGGCGACCCGTTTCTAGGAGAATCTTAACTAAAGCTAAATCCCCTTTTCTTTTCAGAACCTGATACGATAATTTAGCTATTTTGCCATGTTCAGCATCAGTAACTTTGGTATTAGATCCATCCTTTACTAAATAATCAATTAAAGTATCTTCATCTTTTGGTATCTTATTAGTAATAACGGCTACATACTCTTTCTTAAATTGACCACGCTGCATGGCATCAGCTAATCTTTTAGCGGCTTTACTTGTTTTAGCCAAGACCATTAATCCTCCCACTGGTCGATCAAGACGATGAACAAGGCCGACATAAACCTTCCCTGGCTTGTGATATTTTGCTTTGATATATTGTTTTACAAGCATCAGCATATCAACATCTTTAGTATCATCACCTTGACTAAGGATATTAGCTAGCTTTTCGACAACGATTACATGATTATCCTCATAAAGAACATTTAATTTAGTCATCGCTTTCAAACCTTCCATATATTCCACAAGGTAAAATTAAGTCACTATTACTAATTGGTAATCCTATTTCGGAAGAAGTAATCGTTCCCTTATATTTTTTACCAACCGTTAGTTTTAACATATTTTCTAAAACCGTCTGTGATAATCCTGTCGTATAGGAGTTAATAATCAAAAATAATGGTTTCTCTGATAAAAGGTTCAAACAAAGTTTAAGTAAGTAATCTAAGTCATGTTCAATATTCCAAATTTCTTTACCTGCTCCTCGACCAAAACTAGGTGGATCCATAACGATCGCCTCATATTTGTTGCCTCTTCTAATCTCTCTTTCAACAAACTTAATTACATCATCGACAATATAACGAACATCAGCATTTGTTAAACCATTATCTTTAACATTTTCTTTGGCCCAATCAACCATGCCTTTTGAAGAATCAACATGAACAACACTTGCCCCTGCTTTCAAACAAGCAACAGTAGCCGCTCCGGTATACGCAAATAAATTTAAGACTTTTATTGCCCGCTTAGCTTTCGTAATTTTTTCCATCATATAACACCAATTTATAGCCTGCTCGGGAAATAAACCAGTATGTTTAAAACCCATTAACTTAATATTAAAGACCAATTCATGGTATTTTACTTGCCAACTACTTTTTAGCTTATTTATTTCTTGCCAATACCCTCCTCCTTTATCACTTCGATGATAGTGGGCATGAAGGTGCGGATATTCCTTTAAATTTTTATCATTATTCCAAATAATTTGCGGATCGGGTCTAAGTAGATAGATCTTATCCCATCTTTCTAATTTTTCACCATTAGTGGCATCTAGTATTTCATAATCATCAAAATCAGTAACAATTTGCATAAGTCCTCCTATTTCAATTTAAACGTTTTAGGCGCTAGTTTAAAGGTTAAATACAAGATTAAAATAATATATAAAATTATTATTAACAATAATCCTAAGCACAATTTTATGGAGAGCATATTAAACTGGATAAAGAAATAACCCATCAAATAGACGATTATTTTTGTCACACTATAAAGAGGGGATGATACCGTAAAATCTTTCGTATATGGTTGTAAAAGATAATATAACGATAAACTATTAACACTAAAGAAAACCGCTAATGTTATCATTAAGCTAAAAATTAAAAAATAATTATAAATCTTTATATCGGCTCCATTAATGATAAATAAAAAGATAAAACTACTTGCCATAACAATCGCCGGAATAATATTTAATTTAACTAACAATTTTAATCTTATTTTAAAATTATCTATAATAGCTTGTCTTTCTCGATAATAAGCATAGCGTAATAAACTACTATCTAAGTTATAAAAATAAGCTTTACTGGCTCTTTCTCCACCTGAGATAAAACATAAAATTAAGAAACAATACCCTAATATTTCTCTTAATATTAAATTAATCCTTTGATCATAATTAGTAACCAAACTTAATATAAGGATTATACCAAAAAAGGCCCCAATTATCCCCAATACTTTTTGAATAGGTCTGACAATTATTCGCTTATGTCGCTCATAAAAAAGTCCATTTAAATATTCATAGCCCTTTTTATTATCAATAGTCGTTTTTTTTGACTCCTTTAAATCACTACTTTTTATCTTTACTTCACCAAAATTGATACTTGTTTTTATTTCTTCCACATTAAATAAAATATTATTTCGTTTCAAAATATAATTACTTATTTTTTGATAGTTATCGTCCTTTAATAGAACTTCAAGCCCAATAAAAAGAAGGAATATATTTAAAACAATAAACCAGAAGTTAAAAAGGAAGGAATAAGAAGGAATAAGATGATAATATGGTAGTAAAAAAGTAAACGTTAACCCTAATAATAATCCGGGCAGAATATATAAAGGTTTTTTTAAAATATTCTTTTTTAGTTTCCTATATATCTTTATAAAATAAATTTCGCGAAATAATTTATTAACGAAAAAATATAAAACTAAGATAATAGCATAACTAACTGCTAGGTTAAAATTCTTAAAAATAATTATTAGTCCTGGCAATAAAGTTATTATCGCCAAAAGATTTTTAAATAATAAATCTGCAAGCATATACTTTTTAGGCTCAATTCTCATGACCTTAATGGCTAAATATTTTTTTCGATTAGGCGAAAAAACTTCACTATGAATAAGAAAAGCCGTTATAAAACTAAGACCAATAAAAATATGTAAGAAAGTATTTATGATATTATTATTATTTAAATAATAACTAGGTAAATAGATAAACAGATAAAGAAAAAAACCTTTTTTAATTATTTCGCCCATTAATAAGAAAATGATTACAATAAAACCCAAGTAGAGTTTAGCCTTACTTTGTTTATACAATCTTTCATTAATAAACTTATTAACTAAAGGAACATCTTTAAAAAAATCAATAAACACATTTATCCTTTGCGTAATATCAACTTTTATTATCGCTAATAAAAAGTTAAGCATGATGATTATCCTTTAAAATATCCATTATTTGGGTAGTAAATTCCTTTCTTTTCAATAGTTTATGATCTAGAACTTCCAAGCCACCATTATTCAAAATAATAATCTCATCACATAAACTTCGAGCCAATTCCAAAATGTGGGTCGAAAAAATAATAATATGATCATTTTTAATATCTTTTAAAATCTTTTTCATTTCCTCTGCTACAACGACATCTAAAGAAGTAAGCGGTTCATCTAATAAAAGAATATCGGGCTTGGTAATCAAATAAGATAACATTTGCACTTTATTTTTCATGCCATGAGAATAATCTTTGATTAACAAATATTGATCTTCTTCTTTTAGATCGACCATAGCAAAATATTCCTCGATCGTCTTTAACTGTTTTATCTTATCTTTATTTATATCAATATAAAAGCTTAAATACTCATAACCTGTTAAAAATTCTGGTAAGATCGGATCCGCTAATACATAACCAATATCATCCGGTAAAACTTTTCTCTTTTGTTTATTATTCATAATATAGAAAGATCCATCATTAACTTCTAAATCATGGTTAAGACAGTTAAATAATGTTGTTTTACCAGCTCCATTTCGCCCTAACAAAGCATATATCTTACCCTTTTCAAAAGTAAAGCTGGCTCCTTTTAATACTTCTTTAGCACCAAAGCTCTTTTTTAAATTATCTAATACTAAACGCATAATATCACTTCTTTTCTTTATTTTTATTATAACAAAGTTTTAGTGAAAATTAAAGGAACTTTCATATCTTGTTCTTTGTTCACTATAATTATAATAGAAGGAAAAAACAATCATGGATTCCAAAAATATTTATTTAACTTTTGATGATGGTCCAACAATCTATACTAATAGACTTTTAGATATTTTAAAAGAGTATAATGTTAAAGCCACTTTTTTTGTTAATGGTTATAATTTAGATAGTCCTGACGGTCAAAAAACGTTAAAAAGAATCATTGCCGAAGGCCATTCACTTGGTTTACATAGCAATACCCACGACTATGCCTATATCTATAAGAATGACGAAAACTTTTTAAATGATATAAATACTCTCAGTGATAAAATTTATAATATTACTGGCTATCGACCTCAAATTTTAAGATTCCCTGGCGGTAGTTCCAATACTATCAGTAAGCGATATAACAATGGTATTATGCGTAGATTAGTCAAAAAAGTCCAGGAATTAGGATATACATATTTTGATTGGAATATCAATAGTTTTGATACTGTTGTTAAGGATCCAATTGCCATTGCTGGTAATGTTATTAATGAATTAAATAAAAAAGAAGGCAATGTGGTCATCCAACATGATACCAAGTTACCCAGTATTGAAGCGGTACCTTTAATTATCGGACATGGCCTAGCTAATAATTATAAATTTCTTCCTTTAACTAAAGATAGTCCTCCGATTCATCATAATATTTATAATTAACAAGAAAATCAAAATCAGTAATCATACATGATGTATACTATTTTTTATCTTTTGATTCAATTAATGAAATAAGTAATTCAAAAGCATTTTTGCCATTCTCATCAACTGGAGTAATTAACAAAAGTTTAACACTTTCATCATTAGAGCAAAGATAGTATTTAGTAAAATCGTAATCTTTACCACTTTTGGAAACACCTGTAATTTTTTCTCTTAAAATTTTCATAATATAAAGTTTTAATTTCTATTGCGTAAAAAACCTTAAAACGCCCTTTCTAATATTAATATAACAT
>CAZHWO010000010.1:0-2497 GCA_964536075.1 uncultured Muribaculaceae bacterium
ACATGCAGTGTAATCCTAATGAAATATTGTTTCTCGATGATAATCAAGAAAACATTGATGGAGCCAAGAATTGTGGATTACACACCATAAAGGTTAATAAAGAGATGGATCTATTTAAAGAAATAAATACATGGTTTGAAGAGAATTAAAGATATGGTTTATTGATTTTATTAAATTAATTACCAATAATGTAAGAAATAAAATTAAAAACAATCTAACCTTCTAATATATGGTTAAATTGTTTTTTTGATGGAGCATTTTATACAATCCCAAAGAGAAATATTAAATTGTTTTTTCTTATGGCGCTTGTCAATATTAAGATTATTCATTCTTACCGCCACAAAAAGGGCAGAAAGAACTGTCAACTATATTTCCACAATTCGGACAAAAATTATTCTTATATTTCATTTTTCTATTAATCATGACTAATTTTTTAATATTTTTTAAGGATATAATATATAAAAATACGATAAAACCAAATAACAATATGAAAAATATTACTTTTTCAGTAAATATACAATAATCATAAATACCATGTAATATAAGTGGAGTAAAAATACTTAGTATCATATTTTTTCTTGCTAATTTAGGGTTATTATTTAATTTAGATTGTTTAGATAATCCTAAATAATAGCCCATGAAAATTCCAAAACAAGCATGTGCTGGGACAGCAGTTACAGCCCTAAGAATTCCAGTTGTTATTCCGTTTTCATACACATAAAACAAATTTTCAACAAAGGAGAACCCTAAAGCCACAAATACCGCATATATGATACCATCATAAATATGATCAAATTCTCTATCATTGTATGATATCATATATACAAATATCCATTTACTTATTTCTTCTACAAAAGCAATACCAATGAATACACTTATTATCAATTGTAATAAATTTTGTTTGGTCATATCTTGATTAAAAAAAGGAAAAATCGCGCTCATTATAGCACTTATAATCCAGACTAATAAAAAAGAAAAAATTCCGCCTAAGGCCAATTTTAATAAAAGTTTGGGTGACTCTTTATCTTTATCTTTTTTAAAGACAAACAATCCTATTAAAATAACCGGTATTACTGAAATACTAAATAACCACAATTCCATTATTCTCACCTTTTATATATATCAATTTGCATCTAGATCACGATCTTCCTTTTGACAAGTACCTGATGTATTTGAGCTGAACCATAATGAGAAATCTTCAATATATTGTTCCATACCAATTTGTTTAGCAACTTTTTTCTGCTCATCTAAATCATAATCAATATTTATTTGATAATATCCGTTTATATTATTATCATCATCATAGTAAAGGGTTATATTTCCTTCTGGTGATTCACAAGAAAGAATGTTCTCTGTTTTTATATTATTAACAAAATATACAATAATTGAAACTATAGCATATATAAGTAATAAAAATAGCATTGCACTAATAATTAAAACAAAAACAATATTTTCTGTCCCTTTTTTACTACAATTAAGGGTTAAAAGTTCATAACTTAACCCTGGATTTTTTTGTTTAATTTTTGTCACTTGTTCTTGGACATGCTTTAAATAGAGGTCTTTAAATTTGATACCTAAAAAAATAGAACCAGCTAAAGATATTGTTAAAGAATATTCCGATAAAAAGATGCCTGCTATAACATATATAAGCCATAACGCCAATCCATATAAATACATTTTTCTATAAAGTAAATAAATTGGTCCGAAAAAGAAAGCCCAAACTGAAAATTTACTTGTCATTATTTTTTCGGCTTTTTTTCCAATATATGCTTTTATTAGTGTTTCATCGCTATAAACACTATTTGTTGTTGGCGGTTGAATATTTTGATTTTGAGTAGCAAATTCCTGGTTGGTTGAATACGACTGATTGTTTTGTTGTATTATATTTGCTGCAACTTCGGTACCACATACACGACAAAACTTCTCACCTTGATTTATACTAGATCCGCATTTTGAACAATAATTGTTCATTTATATCACTCCTTTTTTAAATTAACTTGGTAATACCTATCATCGTTATTCCTATAACATACACTAGCTAAAGTTTTTAGTATATTTAAGATATGAATATGTAAATATTTACTAGATGCAAAAAAAGATTATAGATGGAAACTTATCAATAACAAATATATTGATATAAAAATTTTTATTGCATTTTTTTCTTGATAAGTTTAATAGCAGCTTTGGAATTTATAGTATATAAGAGATGCATTATCTTGGAGTCAGCGCCCACATAGATTTGAAATTTATTTTTTAATATTCCTTTAATTATAATCCTAGCTGCTTTTGCTGGAGATAGCATTTTATAGCTACCACTTTCTTTAGCTTCTTTTATTTCAACATTAGAGTTCTTAGCTATATCAGTATTTATGGCTCCTGGGAAAACAATTGCTACATGGATACCAGTACCTAATAATTCGGCATAAAGACCTTCAGTAAATAATTTTAAAGCTGCTTTAGAAGCTCCATAAACTGATTGACCAGGGAAAGGGAAGAA
>CAZHWO010000010.1:2597-23483 GCA_964536075.1 uncultured Muribaculaceae bacterium
ATTTTAAAGCTGCTTTAGAAGCTCCATAAACTGATTGACCAGGGAAAGGGAAGAACCCCCCCATACTAGAAACATTGACTATCGCCGCTTCTTTTCTTTTTCCTAATTCATTTAAAAATAATTTAATTAACTTCAAAGCGCCAAAGAAATTAATATTCATAACTCTATTTATAGTATCCATTTCTAATTCACTAACACTTACAAAGGGTTGAATAATCCCAGCATTATTAATTAGTATATCAAGCGACTTATGTTCTTTAATATAATCTACCTTAAATTTTTCTAAGGCTCCATCATCGGTAATATTTAAAGGATAAATATAAAGATGTTCATTATTAGCATCCTTTTTTAATTTCTTTAAATTTTCTTCATTAATATCTACCGCCATTACTTCCGCACCAAGAGCCAGTAACCCAAAAGATAATTCTCTACCTAGACCGCCTCCAGCACCAGTTATAATAACTTTTTTGTTTTTTACTTTCATATTCTCACCATCATCATAATACCATTTAAAAACTGATAATTCAATAGATCAAATCGTTTAAATTCATATATAATCATTTAATATAAACCATTTTTCTTTAGTTATTGGCATATACAATCTTCAACTCCTCACATAAAATACTCTATAGATAAAAAAAATAAAAAGGGGAGATAATATGCTCAAAACCTTACAATTATTATATGATGAGGCCCGAAATATTAAAGAAAAAGATCCAGCGGCTCGTAGTATTCTCCATGTTATATTATTGTATCAAGGTTTCCATGTTTTAATATATTACCATATTGCTCATTTCTTCTATCAGATAAAGTTAAAATTTATCGCCAGGTTAATTTCTCAAATAGGTCGTTTCTTTACTGGAATAGAAATCCATCCCGGCGCTAAAATAGGGAAACATCTCTTTATTGATCATGGGATGGGGGTTGTTATTGGTGAAACTGCCGAAATTGGTGATAATTGTACTATCTATCATGGGGTAACACTAGGAGGGACTGGTAAAGATAAAAATAAACGCCATCCAACGATTGGTAATAACGTTATGATTGGTTGTGGCGCTAAAATATTAGGTCCAATTATTATTGGAGATAATGTTAAAATCGGCGCTAATGCAGTAGTCTTAAATAATGTTGATCATGATAATACTATTGTCGGCATTCCTGGAAAAATCGTTTCCAAAAAATAACTTTTATGTTATAATTATCTTACTAAGAGTAAACTTATGAATAAAGATACTAATAAAAAGTGGTGATTAAAGTGTTAATATTTATTTCTATGATGATCATAGCAATTGGTTTAATTTTTAAATTATTCCCACCTAAAAAAATAAATAATTTTTATGGCTATCGCACCACAATATCAATGAAAAATCAAACTTCTTGGGATTATGCTCAAAAGATAGGTGCTTTTGGTTTTATAATAGTAGGTCTTTTCCTAAATCTTCTTGGTTTTATTTTCCTTCTTCTTAACTTTAATAACGAAATATTGGAAATGATAATTTTTATAACTAGTATGATAATGATGTTAATAACAGACGAAATGATGTTAAGAAAATATTTAAAAAAGAAGCACTAGTTATATAAGTAAACTCCGTTTTGGCAATATTAAAGCATATATTTATGATAAAATTAATTATGTGCATAAAAAACAAATAAATATAAGGAGAGAATTATTATGAATATAAGAAAACTTATTGAAGATTATGTCCCTTTTAATGAACAAGAAGAAAAGGATAAAGAGATACTTCTAAAATATATTGATACGTTTAATGATGTCTTAACTAGAAACAATGAGTTCGCTCACTTTACTTGTTCAGCTTTTATTGTTAACAAAGAACGAGATAAAGTCTTAATGATTTATCATAATATTTATAATTCTTGGGCTTGGATTGGTGGACATGCTGATGGTGAAGATGATTTTTTAAGTGTCGCAATTAAAGAAACTAAAGAAGAAACGGGTATAGAAAATTTTAAACCGGTAATAAAAGATCTTTTTTTAATTGATACACTGCCGGTTCTAGGTCATGTTAAAAGAGGCAAATATGTCCCAGCGCATATTCATTTATCAGTTGCTTATCTATTTGAAGCTGATGAAGAAGAACCTCTTCGCATTAAAGAAGATGAAAATAGTGGGGTAAAGTGGATCCCGATCGATCAAATCATCGCAGCTTCTTCAGAACCATATATGCCAAAAGTCTATCAGAAAGCCATTAGCAAGTTATTAAATATAAAAAAATCAGATAATTAGTAAGTTATCTGATTTTTTAATTAAATAGCTTCTTTCGAAGTAATACATAAAATACATTGAATAAAATTAATCAAGCTTAAAATCATTAGTGAAAAGAAGAATGCCCCGATACCTGAGAAAATAGCTAACGGTATTAAGATATCCATACCAATAGCTAAAGTTATAATAGTTGTCATAATATTTCCAAAAGTTCCAATCATTAAACCAGGCAACTTTCTTCTTGCACATGTTGCCAAATGTCGAAAGTCATAAGTCGTACTTAAAAAAGTTCCAATCACAATAAAAATTAATATTAAAGCACTTAAACCTAAAGTTATATAAGTAACTAATAAAATGCCTGGAGTAAATTCCCAATATGATAAAATACCAAAGACCATCCCAACTATCAAACTAATAAATAAACTGCAACAACTACAGATCCTAAGCGAACAACTATTATTGCCCATGTTTGTCCACCTCCCTCCTTCAATGTATTATATTATTATCAAAATATTTGGTCTATTGTAAGAATCTTGATATTGGAAATATTTAGTATAATTTTTTTTATCTAGCTAATAATAGAAATAGGAGGAAATTATGACTGAGAAAGAATTAATGTATATTGAAGATGTTTTAGAACATGAAAAAGATTTAGCTAGTATTTGTGAATATTATACCAATATTGTATCTGATAAGGCTCCCAAAGATATCTTAGAGTCTTTATCCAAATTTCAAAACCAAAATTATGAAAAGCTTTATGGACTTTTAACTAAATAAAGGAGATAAATATGCAAGATAAATTAATAATAACTAATGCTTTGACCTTACAGAAGAACTTACTTGAAATTCTTATTCACGGTGTTGTTGAATCAGCTAACAATAAAGTAACTAATGCTTTAAAAGACCAATTAAATGATAATTTAGCTATGCAAAATAAATTATTTAAATTCATGCAAGAACAAGGTTGGTATAATGTCGAAGATGCTCCCGAGTATAAGATACAAGCGGCGGCTAATAAATTACAAAGTAATTAAAGGAATATTGCCATAATCTACCCAATAATGTTATAATTTATATACGAATATTTATATAGGAGTTTATATGAACGAGATTATTATTGAAACCTTAATAGATGGCTTAAAATTATTTCCTTTTTTATTTTTAACTTTTTTATTAATTGAGTATATAGAACACCATGTCAACAATCAGAAATTAATAAGTACTTCGGGCAAATATGGACCATTGATTGGTAGTTTATTAGGTGCTTTTCCTCAATGTGGTTTTAGTGTCTCAGCGACTAATCTGTTTGCTACTAGAATAATAACCATTGGCACCTTAATATCCGTATATCTATCAACTAGTGATGAAATGCTGCCCATTCTAATAAGTGCGAGAGCAAATATTACTCTTATCATAGGCATTATTGCCTTAAAGATTATTATTGGGATAATTAGTGGTTTCTTAATTGATTTTTTCTTAAGGCGAGACAGAAAGCCTGAAGCCCTTGACATTGAACATTTGTGCAAACATGAGCACTGTCACTGCGAAGATGGTATCTTAAAATCTTCTTTAATTCACACACTTAATATTTTAGTATTTATTATCTTAATCTCTTTTTTATTAAATCTGGGAATGACTTATTTAGGGGAAGAAACCTTATCCAAGTTCTTTATGAAAGGTCATTTATTTGGACCATTTATTGCTGGACTTATTGGTCTAATTCCTAATTGTGCTTCGAGCGTTGTTCTAACAGAGTTATATTTACATCATACCATTAGCTTTGCATCAGCTATCGCCGGTCTTTTATCAGGTAGTGGTATTGGTTTATTAGTCTTATTTAAAACTAATAAAAATATGCGAGAAAACTTTTTTATTCTGTTTATCTTATATGGTATTGGTGTTATTACCGGGATTATTCTTGAATTAATTAGTATAATGCTATGAAAACAAACTTCAGGTTTGTTTTTTTGGTATAAATTATTTTAAACCGTCAAAAATACTAGCAGAAGGATAAAATTTAATTAGCACTATAGCTTGACAAGTGCTAATTTTTGCATATAATTATAGGTGAGGTGATATTATGAATAATCCAAATGAACCAGAAAATGTTTTAGAAAAATATGGTCGTGATATTTTAGCGACTGCTCGAGCCGGTAAAATAGATCCGGTCATTGGTCGTGATGATGAAATTAGAAGTATTACCCGTATTTTATCCCGTAAAACAAAAAATAATCCTGTTTTAATTGGGGAACCTGGCGTTGGTAAAACTGCTATTGTTGAAGGTTTAGCTTTACGTATTTTAAAAGGGGATGTTCCCAGTTCTTTAAAAGACAAAACCATCTGGGAATTAGATATGGCTGCTTTAATTGCGGGAGCTAAATACCGCGGCGAATTTGAAGAACGATTAAAAAGTGTTTTAAATGAGATTAAGAAGAGTGAAGGTAAGATTATCATGTTTATTGATGAAATTCATATGATTGTTGGTACCGGAGCCTTAGAAGGAGCTATGGATACTTCTAATATATTAAAACCGCTTTTAGCACGTGGTGAACTTCATGTTATTGGGGCAACTACGCTCAATGAATATCGTAAATATATTGAAAAAGATGGCGCTTTGGAACGAAGATTACAAAAAATTATTGTTCATGAACCTACCGTTGAAGATACAATAACCATTCTTCGTGGCTTAAAGGAAAAGTTAGAAATATATCATAAAGTAACTATTCAGGATAAAGCCTTAATTGCTGCGGCTACTTTGTCTAACCGTTATATAACTGATCGTTTCTTGCCCGATAAAGCTATTGATTTAGTTGATGAAGCCTGTGCGACTATTAGGGTTCAAATGGATTCGGTACCCCTTGATTTAGATGAATTAACTCGAAAAATTATGCAATTAGAAATTGAAAAACGAGCCCTAAAAAAAGAAAATGATGAGCTATCTTTAAAAAGATTAGCTGCCATTAATGATGAACTAGACCAACTAAAAAAAGAAGAGACTTCCTTAACCGAATCTTGGAACAAAGAAAAAAATATAAATGAAGAAATTAATGCTAAGAAAAAAGAAATTGAAAATGCGAAATTTCGTCTTGAACAAGCTGAAAATCGTTATGATTTAGAAGAAGCGGCTATTTTAAGGCATGGTACTATTGTTAAACTTGAAAAAGACTTAGAAGCATTAAATAAAGTTTCCGATAATAAATTATTAAGTGATACTGTTACCGAAAATGATATTACTAAAATAATTGCTAATTGGACCCATATTCCGGTTGCTAAATTAATGAGTAGTGAAAAAGAAAAATTATTAAACTTAGAGAAAAATTTAACTAAAAGAGTTATTGGTCAAGATGAAACCTTAAAATTAGTAAGTGATGCGATTATTCGCAGTAGAAGTGGAATAAAAGATCCTAATCGTCCCATTGGTTCATTTATCTTTTTAGGACCAACTGGGGTTGGTAAAACAGAAGTAGCTAGAAGTTTAGCTTATGAACTATTTGATGATGAGAAACATATGATTCGAATTGATATGAGCGAATATATGGAAAAGTTCTCTGTTTCTAGATTAATCGGTTCTCCTCCTGGATATATTGGTTATGAAGAAGGGGGTCAATTAACTGAAGCAGTTAGAAGAAATCCTTATAGTATTGTGCTATTTGATGAAATAGAAAAGGCTCATCCTGATGTGTTAAATTTATTACTTCAAATACTAGATGATGGTCGCATAACTGATTCTAATGGTCGAACCGTGGACTTTAAAAATACTATTATTATTATGACTTCTAATTTAGGTAGTGAATACATTTTAGATGGCAATACCGATATGGTTCTATCTGAAGTAAAACGTCATTTCCGTCCCGAGTTTATTAATCGAATTGATGAGATAATTGTCTTTAAACCATTAACGAAAGAAGTTATTAGTAAAATACTCGCTAAACTAATCCATGAAATTGAACAAAGGTTAGCTTATGTTAATATTAAGATTGCATTATCTTCCAAGGCTAAAGAAGAATTAATAGCTAGTGGTTATGATATAACATATGGAGCTCGGCCATTAAAAAGATTGTTAAACCGCACAATTGAAACAACACTAGCTAAGATGTTAATTAACAATGAAGTTAAACCCAATAGTAGCATCTTTATTGATTATCAAAATGGTCATTATAAAGTGGAGGAAAAATAAAAAATTTCTTCTCTTTTTTTAAAAAAATTGTCAAAATAGTTAATATATTTTTTTTCTTGTGCTATAATGATCCTGGTAAAAGGAGAATAAGATGAGTAGTAAAGATGATTTAAAGTTAATTGCTCTACAAAGTATTGACGGATTTGGTGAAAGAGTTGATGAACACTTAAAAAAAAGTCGGAAACAAACAGAAAGTTTTATTGTTCCCATCGAGGAAACTAGGTTTAATAATGGTGAAGGTAAAATAAAAATCGGCGATAGTATTCGTAATAAGGATGTTTATATTTTATCTGATGTAGGTAATTATAGTATTACTTATCCCATGTATGATTTTATTAATCATAAAAGTCCCGATGACCATTTTCAAGATATGAAAAGAGTTATCTATGCTATCAAGGATCATTCAAGGAGTATCTCTATTATTACGCCATTGTTATATGAATCTAGACAGCACCGTCGTAAAGGAAGAGAATCATTAGACTGTGCAGTAGCTTTACAAGATTTTGTCAACTTAGGTGTTAAGAATATAATCACTTTTGATGTTCATGACCTGGATATTCAAAATGCCATTCCTAAATCATCATTCGAAAGTTTTTATCCGACCAAAGAAATTATTGAAGATTTTATTCATCACGAAGAAATTGATTTACATAATATGTTCGTTATTGCCCCTGATTCCGGTGCCGTCAGCCGCGCTAATTTATATGCTAACCTGTTTAAATGTGATATGGGCTTTTTCCGTAAAGAAAGAGATGTATCTAAATTAATTGGTGGTAAGAATCCTATAACTAAGCATCATTATGTTGGTAGCGATTTTCAAGGTAAAAATGTCTTAGTCGTTGATGATATGATTGCTTCTGGAGAATCCATATTAGATGTTGCCCATCGGGCTAAAGAACTGGGAGCCGCTAAAATATATTTAATTGCTACTTTTGCTTTATTCACGAAAGGCATTGATATTTTTAATGAGGCCTATCAAAAAGGCGAATTTAATAAAATTTATACTACTAACTTAACTTATATTCCTGATGAATATAAAAAGCTTGCTTGGTTAGCGGAAGTTGACTGTTCTTTAAAAGTAGCGAAAGTTATTGATGCCCTAAACCAAGGAACTTCATTAAGCAATTTAATCAATGATACTGATAAAATAGATATCTTCAAGTAACCAAATATTGAAAGTTGCATAATAATAAAAAGAGCGTTATAATATTAATGTTCCATTAAAAAGAGGTACCATATGGAAAGAAGTAAAAATATTTTAACTAACCACTCAACTAACTTAGATATATATGATTTTGTTGAATTGTTCTTGGCTGTAAGTGCTTATTGCAGTAAAACAGAATGTATTAATCCTGTGAAGCTTTATACAGCTCGTATTAATGATAATTATTTAAAAACTCTGGATTATATAACCCTAATTTATTATGCTTGCCGTAGAGGTTTTTATGAAAAGGGTTTATTTGAATTAAACATTGTTGATAATAAGGATAATCTCTGGATGCGCCTTATTGGTGATGCTCATTCAAGTAGATATCTAGATAAACCTTTAGAACAAGCTTTAAAAAAGTTTGAAAAAACCTATGGAACATATCCGCTATATAGCGAACGTGATAAAGCCACCGTTCTTCCCTTGGGTGAAGAGACAACAATGGCCATTTTAGATAAGTATGATCCGAAATTAATTTCCGATATGAATAGTATCTATGATATGTATACAATATTATCATCCAAAAAAGCTACAGAGTTATACAAATTAAAATTAATCGATCAATTTAAAATTACCCATAATAAAGTTAAAGTAAAGTCCTAAGGACTTTTTTTATGTTATAATAAAGTAAGAGAGGTTACTATGACAAAGAATCGTTTAGATATTATATATGAAGATAAAGAAATAATCGTGGTTAATAAACCCTGTAAATTACTTACGGTATCAACGGAAAAAGAAAAGGAAAAAACGCTTTTTCATCAAGTCATGACTTATTTAAAAAGTAAAAATAAAAATAACAAATTATTCATTGTTCATCGCTTAGATAAAGATACTAGTGGGATGGTTTTATTGGCTAAAAATGAAAAATTAAAAAAGCTTTTTCAAGATAATTGGGATAAAATTGTTAAAACGAGAAGTTACGTTGGTATTGTGGAAGGAATAATAACGCAAGATGGAGTCATCAAATCATGGTTAAAAGAAAATAGTCTTTACCAAGTATATTCTAGTAATAAACCCTATGATGGAAAATTAGCGATTACAAGATACCGAAAAATTCTCCAAAGTAATAAATATACCCTCCTGCAAATATTATTGGAAACTGGGCGAAAAAATCAAATAAGAGTGCATATGCAAGATCTTAATCATCCGATTATTGGTGATGATAAATATGGCTCTAAGATTAATCCCCTAAAAAGATTGGGGCTTCATGCTAATATGCTAGAAATATATCATCCGGTTAGTCATAAATTACTAAGTTTTGAAACGGATGTGCCACCCGAATTTATTAAATTGTTTCATCAAAAATAATTTGAATTTTTCATTCTTTATGTTATAATGATTATGGTGATAATATGGAAGTTAAAAGAACTAAAGCTGAATTAGTTAAAATGTTAATAAAACAAGATTTACATGGTGATGATGAAGCCGAATTGTTAGATCTTCTAATCAATAATCCCATAACGGTTGATGTTAATACTGCCGAAAATACCGAATTAACCTTTGGTGAAAAAGTAGCTGATCGTTTATCCGAAGTAGCTGGTAGCTGGACCTTTATTATTTGTTTTGGCTGTTTTTTAGTCTGCTGGATGATTATTAATGGGATAGTTTTATTTAATCAAGCTATTGATCCTTTTCCTTTCATCTTACTTAATTTGATGTTATCTTGTTTAGCGGCTATTCAAGCACCGATCATTATGATGAGTCAAAATAGGCAATCGAAGAAAGATAGTATTCGAAACCAAAATGATTATCGCGTTGATCTTAAAAGTGAACTAATTTTAGAAGATTTACATAAAAGAATGGATACTTTATCAAAAAATCAAAATATTATTCTTAAATATATTGAAGAGAAGAGAGCTCAAGAGGAACCTACCGAACCTAAAGATTAACAGTTGTTAGTCTTTTTTTGTGATATAATAAGTTTATTCAAGGAGGTAAGTATATGAATTTTGCTGGAAAAGTAGCATTGGTCACGGGATCAAGTCGGGGTATTGGCGCGGCTATTATTAAAGATTTAGCTAGCCATGGTTGTGATGTGGTTATCAATTATATTAATAATCAAGAAGCCGCTTATAAATTAAAAGATCTAGTCGAACAACAATATGCTGTTAGAGCCTTAGTAATTAAAGCTGATGTTAGCAATGAATTAGCAGTTAAAAAAATGATCACCGAAATTATAAATTTCTTTGGTAAAATTGATATCTTAGTTAATAATGCTGGAATAGCCATTGATAATGATCTTTTTGATAAAAATGCTGAAGAATTTAAAAAGGTCTTAGATGTTAATTTAATTGGTACCTATTTAGTTAGTAAATATGTAAGTATAAAGATGCTCGAAAAGAAAAGCGGTAAGATAATAAATATTGCTTCGACCAATGGTATCGATACTAATTACTACTATAGTATGGATTATGACGTCTCCAAAGCTGGAGTGATATCTTTAACTAATAATCTATCGCAAAGATTAGCTCCTTATGTTAATGTCAATACAGTAGCTCCTGGCTGGACTAAAACTGAAGCCATTAAAGAGATGGCTCCAGAATTTACTAAACAAGAGATTGATAAAATATTCTTAAAACGTTTTGCCGAACCGGAAGAGATTGCCAAAGTAGTGACTTTTCTAGCTAGTGATGATGCTAGCTATGTTAATAATGCTTTAATAAGAGTAGATGGAGGTTTTTAACTTGCCAAATAAAAATGATAGTAATAAAAGAATAGTTGATTTAATTTATGCTAGTGAACAAGCTTTAAAAGAACAATTTGAAAAAATTGATGCCTTAGAAGCCAGAAACAGTTTAAAAGTTTTACAAGCTTTTCATAATAACCATGTTTCAGAGATTCATTTTAATAGTACAACTGGCTATGGATATAATGATCTAGGTCGTGAGGTTATTGAAAAGGTTTTTGCCGAGGTTCTAGATGCTGAAGATGCTCTCGTTAGAAGTCAGTTTATTTCTGGTTCGCATGCGTTAAATGTCGCTTTATTTGCTTATCTGCGTCCCCAAGATATTTTCCTTAGTATATCTGGCAAGCCTTATGATACCTTAGATGAAGTAATTGGTCTTAAAGATAATCCTAGTTCCCTAAAATCCTTTGGTGTAGTCTACCATCAAATAGATTTAGTTCATGATGATTTTGATTATGCAGCCATTGAAAAGTATCTAACTGGACATCAAGTTAAGTTAATAGCTATCCAACGGTCAAAAGGTTATTCAACAAGAAAAAGTTTAAGTATGGAAAAAATAGATCAGGTTATTAAATTTATCAAGCAAATCAATCCGGCTATTATTATTTTGATTGACAATTGCTATTGCGAATTGGTCAGTGATAAGGAACCGACTAGTGTTGGAGCTGATATTATAGTCGGATCATTAATCAAAAATTTAGGAGGTGGTATCGCTCCTAATGGAGCCTATATTGCTGGCAAAAAAGAACTGGTCAACTTAGCTGGAGAACGGTTAACCTTACCTGGGGAAGGAAGAGAAGTTGGTCCAACCTTAGGAATTAATAAAAGTATTTTACAAGGTTTATTTATGGCTCCTAGTGTCGTAGCTAGCAGTTTAAAGGTGGCTCTTTTAGCCAGTCATGTTTTATCGACACTAGGTTATCAAGTTGACCCTAGTTACACCGAAGAAAGAGTAGATATTGTTCAAAATATTATTTTTCATGATCAAGATAAACTAATTAACTTTGTTCAAGGTATTCAAAGTGGTTCGCCTATTGATTCCTTTGTAACTCCGACTCCTTGGAATATGCCCGGATATACTAATAAAATTATCATGGCGTCGGGTTCTTTTACGCAAGGATCATCAATTGAACTATCTTGTGATGGACCGATAAGAGAACCATATATTGCTTATTTACAAGGTAGTTTAACTTATAATTATGGTAAATTAGGTTTGATGAAAGGCCTTGAAAGAATTATTAATAATTAATCTAATACTTTGACACCCTTTCTATTATCTGATAAAATAAATAACCATATTAGAGGTGATTTTATGTCCAGCAGTTTTATCCTAAAAATCCAAACCTTTTTAGAAGAAAATAATTTACCTTTTCTAGAGATTCCAATTAAATTAACTTCAATGCCTAAATCATTTAAATATGCTATTCTTGCCGAAGTTTATGATACTGAAAAACACTTCAAGAAAAGAAACGGTTTAGAATACTTTAATATCTGTCGCAATCAAGATGGTCTAGTATATATAACGGCCTATGACCATAACAAAAATTTAGGAGTCAATATTTATCAAACAGGTATTTTATACGAAGGTAGAAAAAAAGGCCTAAAAATAAATGAAAAATCTTTTCTTAATAAAGCCTCGAGAATTGATTATGATCTAAGTAGATTAGAGTTTATGCATCAACGCATTCCAGCTTCTTTACTTGAAGAAATTCTCCCGGAACAAAGAGAATCTTATTTAGTTGATGAATATAGTTATTATATATGTCAATATTTAAAATATTTAAGTGAATTATATAAAGATAATATAAAACAAAAGAAAAAAGGTCGAAAATAAATTTAATCGTAAACATATATCAAACATTTAATTTTTATTAAATGTTTTTTATTTCGACAAAATCCGGCAAAATAAGTAGTTATACTAATAATGGTGATCTAAATGAAAAGAAAATTGGGCTTCTTAATTCCTATGATATTAGCTATTTTAACTGGTTATCTATGTGGGGAAATTGTTTATGGACAATATAAAAAAAACGTTACTACCTTTAATGAAACTAATCAGGTTTTTTTCCTTCAACAAGGGGTTTATAGCAGTAACGATTCGATGTTAAGTAATACTAAAGAATTAGATAGCTTTTTAAACATTCAAGAAAATAACAAATACTATGTATATGTTGGTATCACCAAAAATAGTGAAAATGCTCAAAAATTAAAGGAGATTTATGCCCAAAAGGGTAATGATATATATATAAAGGAAATAAACGTAACTAATGCTGATTTCATATCAATGTTAATTCAATATGATAATTTAATAGCTAATATTACTGATATTAATGAAATATTAGCCATAGAAAAATCGGTATTAAGTACTTATGAGGAGCTGATATTGAATAATGACAATTAAAATAAAAGAAATGATGATTGATGATAGACCCAGAGAAAGACTAGTAAAATTCGGTGTTAATGCGCTATCCAATGAAGAACTATTAGCCATAATTTTAAAAACCGGCACCAAAGAAAGAAGTGTTAAAGAACTCGCTTATGAAATTCTTAATAACTTAAATAGTATCAGTGATTTAGAAAATGTTACTATCAATAAATTAATCAAAATTAATGGTATTGGTACCGTTAAAGCTATTGAAATAATTGCGGCTATTGAATTAGGAAAACGGATTTTTATTAAGGATAATATCAAAGATAAAGCACCTTTAAAAAATCCTAAAGAAATATATCTAGCCAATCGAAACCTTTTTCATAATCAAAAGCAAGAATGTTTTTATTGCTTATATTTCGATTCAAAACAAAGATTAATAGAAAGGAAATTGTTATTTATGGGAACTATTAATAAGAGTATTGTTCATCCCCGAGAAATATTTAAGGAAGCTTATCTACTAAGTGCATCAAGTATTGTCTGTATGCATAATCATCCATCCAATAATATTAAACCCAGTATTGAAGATATTGAATTAACCAAGGCCTTAATAGAAATTGGTCGTATTCAACAAATACCGGTTTTAGATCATATTATTGTAGGAGAAAATGAATATTATAGTTTCTACGAAAATAATGATGTTATTAATATATAATGAAAAAAATATATAAAATATTTATTCCTTTTCTTCTTATAATATCCCTAACATATGCCTCGCTTAGTAATCGCAAGACTTTATTATTAGAAGGCTATTTAAGGGATTTTCTTACTATTATTCAAAAATATTTATATTATCCCGTTACTTACCAAAAGGATAATAATATTTATTATGATAAAGTATCAGAAAATTTAATTAACGAACTTAAGAAGGAAAACCAAGCTTTAGAGGAATTACTTAATATAAGTAGTAGTTTAACTGATTTTACCCATATAAATGCTACTATTGTTAGTAGGAATACCGCTAGTTATCTGAATAATTTAATTATTGATAAAGGATCAAAATCTGGTATAAAGGATGATTTAGCTGTTATTTCCAGTAAAGGTCTTATTGGTAAAATCAGTCATACTAGCCCAAATAGTAGTGAAGTAAAGTTAATTATCAATAACGATGTTAACAATAAAATATCGGTAAGTATTAATGGTGTCAATGCTTTAATATCAGGATATGATGAGAAACAAGAACTACTTTATATTACAGGAATAAATAATGATGCCAATATAAATCAGGATGATCAAGTGGTGACCAATGGTTTAGGAGGAATATATCCTGCTGGTCTTTATGTTGGTCAAGTTGCAAGTATCACTAGTGATAAATATGGAGTTGGGAAAAAAATATATGTTAAGACTGCTGAGGACTTTAACAATATTAAATATATTGCCGTTTTAAAGAGGAATAGTTATGATAATTAGAGCTATAGTAATAATATCTCTCTTTCTTGATGGCTATCTTTCTTTTTTTCTTCCCATCAACGGCTTTTCGCTTTTTATGCCCCTTTGTACTCTAACATCTTTAATTATATGTTATCCCTTTATAGATAAAAAATATCTATTTGCTTTTATTATTGGCTGTATATACGATTTAATGTATACTAATATGCTTGTGTTAAGTGGTAGTATTTTCATTATTATTTATTTTTTACTTTCCAGAATCAATAATATTACTAAAATTAAAATGTTAGATAATCTTATTAAGTTAATTTTGATGATTATAATTTATCGATTAATATTTTCACTTTTTACCTGCATTTTGTTTATTAAAGAAATTAATTTTTCAAATATCATCATTAATATACTTTGCAGTATAATATTTAACGTTTTTTATAGTATTATTTTAAGTTGTTTTCTAAAAAATAAGTCGAAATAATTAAAGTATATTTAGGTAAGTGATACATAATATTTACTGGTGATATTATGGATGAATATAAGAGTTTTAAAAAATTAAATATGCTTCATATCAAAAAAGATGATAAACTAAAAAAATATATCATTAACACATTAAATAAAGTACTTATTACCATTATCTTCTTTTTACTAATCTTAATTGGCACTAAAATAAGTACCAAATTTAAGACATCTTTTTATGAGAATACTTATGTAAAAAATTTTAAGTTTGCTACTATTAATAGTATTTATCAAAAATACTTAGGAGATATTTTACCATTTAAATTTAAGGAACCAACTGAAACGGTTTTCAATGAAAAACTTACATATAAGAAAGCTGAAAAATATTTAGATGGCTGCAGTCTAGAGGTGGACAAAAATTATTTAGTGCCCACTATTGAAAGTGGTATTGTTGTCTTTATAGGCGAAAAAGAAGGATACGGACAAACGGTAATTGTCCAACAAATAAATGGTATTGATACTTGGTATAGTAATATTACGGCTGCTGATATTAGTATTTATGATTACGTTGAAAAAGGTAGTCTAATAGGCGAAACAGTAGATAAAAAATTATATTTAGTCTTCCAAAAAAGCGGGGAGTTCTTAGCTTATCAAAACTATATTTAAGAAAATAAATATTCATCCTCTATATTACCTTCTAATTTTTATTTGTATCTTGACTGGTTTGTTTAAAGAAGCTTGTATTTTTACTATTATTATTGTTATTCATGAAATAGGTCATATTGCCATGGCCTTTTTATTAAAATGGCAAATAAACTCCATTAATTTATATCCCTATGGTGGTCTGACCAAATTTGATGAACCCCTAAATAAATCACTAGGAGAAGAACTTTTAATAACTATAATGGGTCCAATTACACAAATTATCTTTTTTGGATTAATAGAAATTGGTAAAATTGGTGATACTAATTTGATAAGGAGTTACCATTATGGTATTCTATTTTTTAATTTATTACCCATATATCCGTTAGATGGCGGCAAATTATCTAGTCTTTTACTACAGCTAATTTTCCCTTACAAAAAAAGTTTAAGGTATGTAGTCTACTTTTCTTATTTAAATATTATATTTCTGTTCCTATATTTAAGTAACAATTTTATTCTAAGTTTTTTCTTAATAACTGTTTTACTTATCTTTAAATTGATAGAAGAACATAAAAAAATAAATTATTATTTTAATAAGTTTATTTTAGAAAGATATTTACACCGGTATTCTTTTAAAAAGAAAGCCATTATAAGTAATCTTGATCAATTTTATCGTAATAAATCACATATTATTAAGAAAAAAGATAAATATCTTACCGAAAGGTCCGCACTAGCGGAGAAATTCAAGAAAAACCAATATTAATCTTGACAAATTTTTAGTTGTTATGCTACAATCATATTGCTTACTTTTTGGGGCATTAGCTCAGCTGGCTAGAGCATCTGCCCTGCACGCAGAGGGTCAACGGTTCGAATCCGTTATGCTCCACCAAAATGTAATTAACTAATTTCTATTTAAGATTAACCCGCTGAAATAGCTCAGCCGGTAGAGCAATTGCTTCGTAAGCAATAGGTCGCAGGTTCGATTCCTGTTTTCAGCACCAGATAGAAATTATTTGTTTTTATAGATGAAAAGTGATATAATATACAGTAGTATTTTATATATAAGTATGCCTGAATGGCGGAATAGGTAGACGCACAGGACTTAAAATCCTGCGAGATTCAAACCTCGTGTCGGTTCAAGTCCGACTTTAGGCACCATTATTTGGAGGAATACCCAAGTCTGGTTGAAGGGATCGGTCTTGAAAACCGAGAGGTCGTGCAAGCGGCGCAGGGGTTCGAATCCCTTTTCCTCCGCCAATAAAATTATCTATATCGCGGGGTAGAGCAGCCTGGTAGCTCATTGGGCTCATAACCCAAAGGTCGTTGGTTCAAATCCATCCCCCGCAACCAATTTTGGTTCCGTAGTGCAGTGGTTAACACGTCTGCCTGTCACGCAGAAGATCGCGAGTTCAATCCTCGTCGGAACCGCCAAATTGGCTCTGTAGCTCAGTCGGTAGAGCAAGGGACTGAAAATCCCTGTGTCGTTGGTTCGATTCCAATCGGAGCCACCATTTAAAAAAATTATATAATAAGGTATGCGCCCGTAGCTCAATTGGATAGAGCGTTTGACTACGGATCAAAAGGTTATGGGTTCAACTCCTATCGGGTGCGCCAAATTCGGGAAGTGGCTCAACTTGGTAGAGCTCATGGTTTGGGACCATGTGGTTGCAGGTTCAAATCCTGTCTTCCCGACCATTTAAAAGAGGTTCCCAAATTTTGGGATAATAATATAAAAACTGTGGAAATAAAATTCACAGTTTTATTTTTTATTATAAATGATATATAATTATATTAGGAAGTGATTAATAAAATGTCAGTAGAAGAAATAGGTTGCTGTGGAGCATATTGTGGAACCTGTATAGCATATAAAAATCCATGTCTTGGCTGTAAAGTTGGATATGACAATGGAGAAAGAGATTTAAAAAAAGCAAAGTGTAAAATGAAAGTCTGTTGTGTAAGTAAAAAATACAATTCTTGTGCGGAATGTAATGAGTATGAAACATGTATCATTCTAAATGAATTTTATAATAAAAAGGGATATAAGTATTCTAAGTATAAACAAGCAACGCAGTTTATAAAGAAGAATGGTAATGATAAGTTTATTGAGAACGCAGAAAAATGGAAATGTGCATACGGAAAGTATGATAAATAAAAATTTGGAATTCATTTTGTTTCCCGACCAGTTAAAAAATAAACCCTTGTAATACAAGGGTTTTAAATTTACATAAATGTAATTAGGTACATTTTATGTATATATTTTTTTATAAAATAATATATAATATAATTTAATTATCGAAGGTGATAGCAAGTGACAAAAATATATATTTTAGGATCAGTAGGTAGTGGTAAGACTACTTTAGCAAAAAGACTATCAAAGGAGTTAAATATCCCGTTTTTTGAACTTGATAATGTTGTGTGGGAATATCATCCTGAAGGCGATATAAAAAGAAGTCCCGAAGAGATTGAGCGATTATTCCTTGAAATATTAAATAATGAAAATTGGATAATTGAAAATGTTGGAGGAAGTTTTTTTGATAAAGGTTTTGAAGAGGCAGATACAATTATTTATTTAAATATGTCTAAATCTATTTTGTATCAAAGAGTATTACTTCGATGGATAAAACAAAATTTAGGCATTGAAAAAGCCCCTTATAAAACTGATATAAAAATGTTGAAGCAAATGTTTTCGTGGGTTGATAAAGAACTAGGAAATAGTAAATTAAACAAATTATGTCCATACGATGAAAAATTAGAGATATTAAATAAAAACCAAGTAGAAAAATATAGATATAAAATTAAATAGGCAAGTGAAGTATTTAGTAGAAGTTAAAAATGTAAGATTTTTAATTATTTGTGTAAAAGCGCTCTTATAAATGTAAGAGTTTTTTGTTGTCTAGAACCTCTGCTAAATTCCCAAAGATTTCAAATACAAGGTCAATTACCATTTTTCAAATAACAACTCTAAAGCCTCTTTCTTTAATTGAAAGATTGTTCCATGATCATGAATTTCGCCATTCCTATAGTTACCCTTGAAAACCCCAATTCTAAAACATATTCGTATTAATCCTTTATTCATTAATTCTAAAAATGTTTCAAAATTTCCTAATTGATAAAAATCAATTTGATTATATTTAAAATATTCTGCATGGTTTATATACCTTCTATCAGCTATAATATAAGCAAGATATTTCATTTTTCTCAATAATTTTTCCTCAATCGTATCAAAACTCCAATATGATTCATTTTCAATTATATTATCTTGACTGTCAAAAACAACCAGATATATCTTTCGATTAATATTATCAATTTTAAGCATGAATTTATAATTATCCCCAACCATAGTTTTTCTGTTGACACAAATTGCTCTATTTAAAGTTTTAATAGATTTATCATTACTATCTGGATAAGCATATAAACTATGAATTCTCTTTATTTCAAATATCCAATTACTTTCTGGAGCATAACTAAATAAGGAAATATATTCCTTAATACAGGAATGCTGACTTTTTATCTCAATTCGACCAAAATCAGGTATTTCAAAGTTATCTATTTCTTTTCCAATTAGCTGTTCAAAAGTTTTACCAACACCACCATAACTATATCCAATAGATTTTACCCAGCCCATATTTTTAATTTCTTCAAATTTTTCTTTTAAGATATTTTTTTCTTCCATAATAAATCACCTTTACTATAATTATTACGAAAAAAATAATTTTAACCTGAAAAAGTTTTATTAAATATAGAAAACTATAATAACAAAAAAATCGGCAATCCAAAGTTATCTAGTTTTTTTAACCACCTAATATTCATAAAAACATAGTAACAACAAAAAAAATATGTTACAATAATTATATTAAGGTAAACATAAATAAACCTTAAAGATAATCTAATATAAAACTAGGAGCTGATTTAATGCAAGCGTTAATAATAAATATAATGAATAAATTTGGATATCTAGGAATTATGTTATTAATTGCTATTGAAAATATTTTCCCCCCTATACCATCGGAAGTAATTCTTACTTTTGGTGGTTTCATGACTAAAAGACCAAATAGTCAAATAAATATTATTGGAGTAATCATTTTTGCTACAATAGGATCCATAATCGGCGCTCTTCTTTTATATTTTATTGGTCGATTATTAAATAAAGAAAAATTAAAAAAAATAGTTTCTGGAAAAGTTGGTAAAATTCTTCGTTTAAAGCCTAAAGATATAGAAATGGCTGATACTTGGTTTGATAATAAAGGTAATAAAACCGTTTTCTTCTGCCGCTTTATTCCTATTGTTCGGAGTTTAATATCTATTCCAGCCGGAATGAGTGATATGCCGTTTTCCAAATTCCTACTATATACGGTATTAGGATCAATTGGTTGGAATACTATATTGGTAGTATCAGGAAGTATTGTTGGCGAAAAATGGGAAGCCATAGTCACTGTTTTTGATAACTATACCAAAATTGTATTAATACTATTAGTTATATTATTTATTATTGCTGTTACTTTATTCTACAATAAGCGGAAAATAAAAAAGTAAAAACCTATTAAAAATTTAATTATAAAGTTAGGAGTATTATGAAAGATAATCTAAAGAAAACCATTGGTTCTGTTGTTTTATTATTGATAACCCTAATAGTTCTTTATTTTTCATTAAAAGATAATTTTTATTCAACAATACATTATATTAAAAGTATGAGTATTTTTTGGTTACTAATCGCTTTTTTTCTCTTCAACATCTATTTAGGTTGTCGAGCTTTAGTTACTATAAATCTCGTTCATAATTTTAATAAACGGTATTCTTTTTGGACGGCTTTTAAAATGGAATATGAGATAATTTTCTTTAACGCTATTACGCCTTTTTCTACGGGAGGTAAACCTTACGAGATATATTCTCTTAATAAGAATGGTCTAAAAGTTACTGAAGCTTCTAATGTCGCCATCCAGAATTTTATTGTTTATCAACTGGCGCTTGTTTTTCTGGGTTTAATAGCGCTAGTTTATAATCGGTACTTTGTTATTTTTAAAAATATCTTGCTTCTTAGGCAACTGGTTATTGCTGGTTTTTTATTAAATACAGTGGTTATTATTGGTTTGTTTTTAATCTCCTTTGCCCAAAAATCCAATCGTTTGATTATTAATTTTCTCGTTAACATAGGTAGTAAATTAAGAATGATTAAAGAAGAAAAAAAGGCTAAAGATAGAATAAATGAGTACTTAGAAGAGTTTCATGATGGAGCTATTAATTTATCGAAGAATAAATTAAAGTTTGTTAGTATGATTTTATGTCATTTTATATCATTGTCCAGTTTTTATGTTATACCCTTAATTATCCTTTATGGGATGGGGGATTTTACCAGTTTAACTATTACTAATTCGATACTAACATCAGCTTATGTTATGCTAGTTGCGTCAGTTGTTCCCATGCCTGGTAGTACAGGCGGTATTGAATATGCCTTTCTACTTTTCTTTGGTAATTTTATTACTGGTAGTAAATTAAATGCTTTAATGTTGATATGGCGTTTTCTTACCTTTTATTTGGGGATAATCATTGGCACTTTCTTATTAGGCAAAAGAAAACATAAAATTAAGATACCAACATAAAACTTTTTTTAATTTGTAAAGGTTGTGTAAATTTATTGACAATTATCATATCTAATTAGTTGCTAGACCCTTGACAATCGGGG
>CAZHWO010000010.1:23493-30428 GCA_964536075.1 uncultured Muribaculaceae bacterium
AACCACATCCACACCCATCATAACCAACTAGTCCCCCCACCCTCCACCAACGCCCCGGGGGTAGTATTATAAGTATGAAAGGAAAAATGTGATAACTTAAATGTATCACAATAAAGGAGTGTAAATAAGTGAAAAAGAAAAAAAAGAATTTTGATGATGAAGCAACAATGATATTTTCCGAAACGTTGACAGAAAACCCTAAGAAGAAGAAAAAGAAAGGGAAAATAGTATTATTAATTTTTATAATATTAGCTATTCTTGCATCAGGTGCTTATTTAGCTTTATTCTTACTTAATAACAATAAAAAGGATACCGCTAATAAAGAAGAAAAAGTTACTGATACATCCGGTTGGACAACATATACTAAGCCTAAAAAAGTAGCAAAAATATTATATATATATAATGAAACAGATGTTGATGATAATATTTATGTATATGTAAGTAATGATGCTAATGATGTAAATTTTACTAAAGTTGGGGAGTATAGTTGTATCAGTAGCGACTGTGAAGCCCCGACTGATAGTTCCTATACTGGTAAAGATAATTTTGCTGTCATATATGACAATAATTGTTACTATATTTATGACTATGAAAACAATAAGATATTTAAAACCAGTTTAAATGAAAAATATGCTTCAACTTCATTTGAATACCGTGATAAAGTAATTTATGGTTTAACGATTACAAAAGATCGTGAGACCTATAAGCAAGGATTTTATTCATATAATCAGAATAAAATAACAGTAGATTTTATATATGATGAACTTAGTATTTCTTCATATAAAGATCAATTATTTGGTACAATAGGAAAAAGTGAATCTTTCACAATTGATATTATTAGTATAACTACAGGAGAAATAATTCACAGGTTAAAAAATGTTGATCATTTTATTACAATTGAATATATAACAGATAATAATACTTGTTATATAATACTTGGTGATGAGGATACGGGACCCGTTGATATTTATAATGACAACTTTACTTTATTATTTCACAATATTGAATATAACCACTTTGAAATTAAAGAAAATGGTAATATCGTCGTAGTTGAAGGCAATCAATATAGAGAATATGACCAAAATAAAAACCTAGTGAAAACAAGTAAAGAATATCAAAAAGTTATTGGGATCATGAAAGGCTATGCAGCCGTTGTTGATGATAATTATATTGTTTTATTAGATAAAGATGAAAATGTAATAGCAAAATTTATGGAATATAGAGACAGTTTATTTTTAATTTCTTTCTATTACTCTAATGCCCCTATTGAAGGGGAAGGAACAATACTAAGGGTTATCATGGATTACGAGGATACTTTACTTTCAGAAGGTACTATGGGAGTTACCAAAGAATGTTATTATAATGTTGAAAACGGGAAAAGTGGCATAAAAGAATATAATGTAGCACCTGGCTATGGTAAACCAGTATTATATCTATACCCAGAAAAAGAGACTAAGGTTACTGTTACCTTTGAAAAACCTGAACTGTTAACAACAACATATCCTAAGTTTATTAATCAATGGCAAGTAACTGCAAGTCCAAATGGCGACCTGTATGATGCAAAAGGTCAATACTACTATGGTTTATACTGGGAAGAAAGTGGCTCAACCAAAGTTGACTTCAGTACTGGTTTCTATGTTACTAAAGACAATGCCATTAAATTCTTAGAAGAGAAATTAACTATCATTGGTTTAAATGCTCGTGAAAGAAATGAATTCATTATGTATTGGTTACCGATATTAGAAAAGAATGGCCAAAATTTAGTATATTTTGAATTAACGGAAGAAAGAAATGCTTATAATAAGATAAACATAAACCCTGTACCCGATTCATTACTAAGATTAGCTATTCATGTAAAAAAGGTTGATAAAAAAGTTAATATCAAAGAAGAAAAATTAACAACATTTACGCGTCAAGGATTTACAGCTGTTGAATGGGGTGGCGTTAACCATTAAAAGAAAAATTAGGGAAATCCTAATTTTTTTTATAAATAAAAATAGCCAAACTAATATAATTATTATATAATAACTATTTAGGTGGTTTATATGAGTAAAATATCTAATGTTTTAACAATGCTAGAGCTTTTAAGTAATAATCGTAAATATTCTATTAAAGAATTAGCTGATGTCTTAGAGGTTTCCGAAAGAATGATTCGCGTATACAAAGAAGATATCGAAAAAGCCGGTATCTATATTGATACTAAAAGGGGACCTTATGGTGGTTATGTTCTAAATCAAAGTATTAGAATACCTTACCGTAAATTTACCATTGATGATTATCGGTTATTACAAGAGGTAATAAACCAAATTCCTGATATTCCGATGAAAGACCAACTTACTATCTTAGCTGATAAGGTTCATGGAATTTATCAAGGTAGTAAAGAAGAAAAACAAGAACTCTCTAAAGAAGATACCGTAAAGTATAATATCTTCTGCCGAGCGATCAAGGAAAAAAGAAAAGTAAAAATCCTTTATTATTCCTATAATAAAGGAGAAAATGCACGCATCATTAGACCTTATGATATGTTTTTATTTCCAAATGGTTGGGGTGTAGCCGCCTTTTGTGAAGAAAAACAAGATTTAAGACATTTTGAATTAAAAAGAATTAGAAAATGTGATATTTTAGCTGAAAATTTTGAATGAGACGATATATTTCCTCTTTACCTGTTAAACTCAACATGTAAGGAGGATTTTTTATGGAAACCAAAAAAAATATGTATGAAAATTTTGATATGATTATCCCAAGATTAAAGGATAGTTTTACCTATTTAGATTGGGAAAAAGCTAGCAATATTTTAAAAAACATTAGACATGATTGCCTTTGGAACGGGTATCGGTGATGAATTTGTTTTACCGTTATTTTGATTTGTTAGGTATTACCTATGGTAATAATAATTATAGTATTCAACATGCAAAAATAAAGGCCAGTGATAGTAACTGTGAAACACACCTGATTACTGCTAATAGTAATTGTGAAGAAGACATTTGTTATAAAGGACAATTACCTTTAGAAAAAAGTTTTATATCTTTAGCTGGCACGGTTATTCCTATGAGTATTCTGTTATGCTATTATTTAAAAAATGATCAAGTTAAAACATTATCTTGTATTGAAAATATTTATACCAGAGCTAACCAAACGGTATATGGTTTTGCTCTTTCTGACAAATTACCATTATTTGAAATAATGAGTGAGCATCATACTTGTGTTGCTAGTCATGTTTTGGAATCAACCATTATTGAAGCTGGTTTAGGTATTCCTGTTATTCATGATAAAGATAATTACTGTCATGGTCGTAGTACCTTATCCTATCAAGAGGGTAATAGTAATTTAATTTATCTTATTAATGAAAAACCTTCTAATCTAGATTATATGTTACTTGATAATATTAGTGATCAGTATGCTTCTATCAATATTGTTCAAGCAAGTAATAACAATTACATTGTTAATCAGTTTGATTTAGCTCTTCAAAGTTTATTCTTATGTAAGGACCTTGCTACAAAAGAAAAAAAAGACTTATCAATCGTCAATTATTCACCCGTTGTTAAAAAGCTTTATAAATATAAGGGAGATATGTAATATGCAAGAAATTGTCTTTGTTACCAGTAATATTGGTAAAGTTAAATCCGCTCAAAAATATTTTGATCAGACAAAACTAATTAATTATAAAACTGATTTAATCGAACCACGGAGTGAATCCTTAGAAGAAATTGCCAAATGTAAGGTTTTACAAGCTTATGAACAAGTAAAAAGACCTTGTTTTGTCGTTGATAGTGGTTTTTATATTGAAGCCTTAAACGGTTGGCCCAGCTCGTTTGTTAATTTTAATTTAACTAAGTTAGGTTTAAAAGGCATCATCAAACTCTTAGCTGGTGAAGAAAATAGGCAAGCTTATTTTAAAGATTGTTTAGCTTATTACGATGGCGTGGAAATAAAATATTTTTATGGCGAATCAAAAGGGACCATGGCTCAAGATATCAGTGAAAGTGATCATCCTGATCAGTGGTCCAGTTTATGGCATCTTTTTATTCCTCTTCATCATACTAGAACTTTAGCAGATATGTCTGAAGAAGAACGAAATAATAGAATAGATGGCCATACATCACCTTTTTATGAATTAAATAATTGGTTAAATCAAAAAATGTTAATTAAGTAATCTTATCCAAGTGCCACATCTAAAATCATCATGACTGAAAAACCAACTAAAGTAAATAAGGCCATTAAATCTTTTCGCTTATTAGTCTGACTTTCCGGAATTAATTCTTGAACAACGACATAAATCATGGCTCCAGCCGCAAAAGCCAACAGAAAGGGTAGTAAAAAGCGAACTTTCATTACCAAGATAGCGCCGATAATGCCGGATATTGGTTCAACAATGCCACTTAATTGGCCATAAAGAAAGGCTTTTTTTCTTGATAAACCTTCTCTTCGTAAAGGGACACTAACAGCGGTTCCTTCAGGGAAATTTTGTAACCCAATTCCGATAGCTAAAAGAATTGCAGCTGCTAAAGTCGCCCCTTCTAAGCCATAGGTTATGGAACCAAACGCTACTCCGACGGCTAATCCTTCCGGAATATTATGTAAAGTTATGGAAAATATTAACATTAAACAACGCTTAACGCTATGTTTGCGGTTAATATTTTTTTTATCAAAATAATTAAAGACTTTGTCGCCAATAAATAATAAAACACCGCCACTAAAAAAACCAATAAAAACGACTAGCCACGGAATCATTTTTAAATTACTCGCCATTTCAATTCCTGGTAATAATAATGACCAAAAAGAAGCGGCAATCATGACTCCAGCTGAAAAGCCCAACATCGCGTCCATGGTATTTTTATTCACTTTTTTAAAGAAAAAAACTAAGGCTGCCCCCATAGCCGTAATACTCCATGTAAATAGAGTTGCTATAAAAGCCTGAATAATAGGATTTAAATTTATTAAAAAATCGATCATGTTTCCTCCTAAACAACTACAGTAATATATGAGTTTTAGCTAATTTATGCTATAATTATTTTAACAGTGGGAGGCTATATGAAAAAAAATGTTAAGAATAATTTAATTATTATAATACTATTTATAATCTCTTTTCTATTTGTTGATTTTGGTTTAAGGTACTTAACTTTTAGTATAGCTAAATTTAAAGATCTTTCATATTGTCCACCATTTTTTTTCGATTTAAGTATTATCAGCCTTTTCTTGTTAATTTTTTATTTTGTACCCAAAAGAGTTAAGAATTTCTTTTATATAAGCCTATTAATTTTTAATTATATTATATTGATTGCCGAAAATATATATATAGGCTTTTTTGGTAAACCCTTAACTTTTAGTGATATCTTTTCTGCTGGTGAAGGAGTAGGTTACTTAAATACTATTTTTGAAAAGCTTAATTTTATTGTGTTTATTCCTATTATTTTATCTGTTATATGTATGATTACCGTTATCAAACTATCAAAAAAATCAGTTTATCAATTAAAGACGAAAAAAGATTATAAATATTTATTTTTACTTTTAGGATTAGCTATCATATTTAAAGTTTTAGCCCTTAGTGAGTTAGGAACTTTTATAAATAAAGACGCCACTTCCTTAAACAATCCGCGTAATCTTTATTATGATTATAATATTGGTTATAAGAGTCTTCAAATATCAGGTCTTTATGAATATGTTCCTAGAACGGTGTATATTTATATTAGAGATAATATCGTAAACGATAATAAAGAAAATATTAAAACCATTGATAATTATCTTGATAGTAATAATAAAACACTTGAAAAGAATGAATATACTGGTATTTTTGAAGGTAAAAATTTAATAGTCATCTTGATGGAAAGTGTAGATAATTGGTTAATTACCGAAGACAATACCCCTAATTTATATTATTTAAAAGAACATAGTCTTAATTTCACCAATCGTTATAGTCCTAGTTTTGGTAATGGCGAAACACTTAACTCCGATTTTGCTTTGAATACTAGTCTCTATAGCATTGATAATGCTAAAGCCATATATAATTATGCGACTAACGCCTTTCCTTATTCATTAGCTAATGTCTTCCAAAAGCAAGGCTATCAGACAACATCGATTCATATGAATCATGGTTGGTTCTACAATCGAGAAAACTTATATCGTTCTTTGGGCTATCAAAACAGCTATTTTGCTTTTGATATGGATATTGATCAAAGTTATAATTATGAATTAGATACTTCTATGCTTAAAAACAAGGAAATATCCCAATACTTTACCAATAATTCTCAATTTTTAACTTATTTTGTTACCTATAGTGCTCACTTACCTTATGCTGATAATAATACTTTTTGTAATGCCAAAAAAATTACTGACGCTACTAAATGTATCCATTATTTAGTTAATAATACTGATCAAGCTATGGGTTTACTTCTTCAAAAACTAAAAGATGAAGGCTTATATGATAAAACCGTTATTGCTTTGGTTACGGATCACTACACTTATGGATTTGATACAACATATATGGCCAATATTAAAAAAACCGATATAAGAAATTTATTACAACATACGCCATTCTTTATTTGGTCAAGTGATTTAGAAGAAACCAATATTGATACTTATGTTGATACAGCTGATATCTTACCAACTATGCTCAATATGTTTAATATTGATTATAATCCTAATTATTATATAGGCGAAGATATTTTCAGTAGTTATCATCAAAATTATGTTTATTTTAACGACTATAGTTATTACGATGGTTCTTACCACACGCTTGATCAACATTTAACCAAAGAAGAAAAACCAGTTTTCCAAGACATTATGGATAAAATTAATATAAATAATCAAATAATTAGATCTAATTATTATCATAAGTGAGGGAAAATGATGAAAGTTATCACACTTAAACAGCCATGGGCTACATTAATTGCCCTGGGATATAAACAATATGAATTTAGATCTTGGTCAACTAAATA
>CAZHWO010000011.1:0-5186 GCA_964536075.1 uncultured Muribaculaceae bacterium
TATAAAGAAGTTTAACACTTACAAAGATTAAGAGAATTGATAATGGATATTTTAAAACTTGGTAAATATCATAAAATACTTTAGTTATCTTTTCTTTTTGAAATATTTGAATTATTAAAGCAAAGATATTATCACCATAAGCTGGTACTAATAACATAAATAAGAGAAGAAAAATTAAAATAATCGTCATAATAAAAGATTTTACTCGCTTTTTAATAATATTTTGATCATCGATTTTATAAATAAGGTTTGTCGCCATAATAACTGAATAAGCTCCATTACTAGCTAAAATACAAGATGAAAAAATAAAAATAAAATTATTTAGATTAGAACCTTTATGATAGAAAATATCAAGGAGTAGATTAGTTACTTCTTCAGGGAGATGATTACCCATTAAAGCCGAAAAGTCAATGGTTGATAAAGGCAAATTAGCAGTAATAATACCTATTAGAGCAATAATAGGTATTATGGAAAGGACAAAGTAAAAAGCTATCTGTCCTGGTAAAAACTGCATTTCAGGGCGACTGATATCTTTATATAAAATTTTTAAAAAAGTAGTCATTTTCTTTTTCATAACACTAGCCTTTTATTTATATTCTTCTTTATTAGCACGCATATCTAAAGTTGCTTCATTGATAGCATCATCAATAGTCTTTATATCATCGTTAATCATACTAAAGCCAATGGCTGCCCCAAAACCATGAGGTAACTCACGGAATTCTTTGCTCAATTTCTTGGTATAAGTTGCTATTTGCTGTTCCGAATAACCCACCAAATAGATAAGAAATTCATTACCATCGGTTCTGATGATTTCACTATTTTCTAACTGATTATTTACTAACACACTAGCCGCGGCAATAATTAATTTATCACCGGCTTCATGACCATAATTATCATTAACATATTTTAAATTGTTTAAATCAATAATAATAATGGATTGGGGATAGATAGAACTTTCTTCCCACGCTTTAATATTTAAATTTAAGTAGTTACGATTTTTTAAAGACGTAAGTAAATCAGTATATTTACGTTTATCATCAATTTTAATAGCTTTAACTTTCTTTTTACTCTTAATATATAGTAAAAGACTAATAATAAAGATAATGGGAATTAAGATAATCGCTAAGATAACCATATAAGCTTGTTCAAAAGTTTGGAAATCAATTAACGAAGCATTTAAACTATTAAGCCCAGTATTGCGATAACGATAGTATGAATTAGTCTGAATAATATAATTAAACAATTTATAGAAATCTCCGTTATCTTTTAAGACCATAAAATTGTATTGGTTGGTAAAATTATTAACATATAATAATTGATAGTCTTTAAATTTAGTACTGTGGTAGTAGTTATAAACCTCAAAGTCAACAACAATAATATCTTTGTTTTTCTTAATCAAAGTATTAAGATCACTATATGTTTCAATTAGAGCCCGACTATTACCTTTAAAATAATTATATAGTTGATTATTATTTATCATGTTAACATTTTTATTTTTTAAGCTTTCAAAGGTATTAATAATATAATCACTACCCTTTTTGGCTAAAACCGCATATTTTTCATTAAAGGTTGAAACCGTTTTTAAGTAATCTTCATCTTTGTTACCGTAATAATCAAAGAAAAAATCAACCTCTTTACTAGCTATCGCTTCATTTAATTTCTTAACACTAGCATATTTCTTATAGGTAATATCAATATCCGATAATCTAATCATTCGATTAATATATTCCGCAGCAATACCTCGCGCTTCACCACGGACAGTTCGTTCATACGGAGTATTCTCAACATAACCATAAACATAATTTTTAGATAAGATATCAACTTTAGTTTTATCATTGATATTATTTTTGGCAATATAATAGTTTAATAACTTTTCATTATAACTATCAACATAATATTCATCTTTCCATTTAGTAAAATATTTTTTAATGATACTATTTAAGACCGCATTATCATCAGAAAGAGTTAAAACAATTTTTTTAGTATATTCTGTAAAGTGATAGTTAATATAGTAATTATTACTAGCAATAGTTCTATCTAAATAAAGAATATTCGGAATAACAAGCATCGTTATGGCTCCTGAATCTAAAGCACCAAACAAAGCATCAACAGAATCATAAGTAGCATATTTAACATTATCAGCATTCTTTAAATAATAGCTTAGTTCACCAGCATCATTAATTAAGGTCCCCATAGTTTGGTCACTAATATTATCAATTTCTAAGATCTCATCCGCAGTTTTACTAATAATAACATAATTATCTTCATAAATTAACAAATCTTTATCACTTAAAATAGTATCAGCATTTAATAACCTGATACGATAACTATTGGTAGCTGGTTCATTTTCTTTTAAATAAGGTAAAATATTGAATTCTAGATCAGTTGTTTCAGTAAAGTTGTTTAGAATATCAAAGAAAATGCCTTCTCCATCCATGCCATAAATAGGAATATTGTTAATAACCTCAATATCAATAACATTACTCTTATTATTTTGAATCCACTTCTTTTCAGCAATCGTAAAGGATGTTTTAGATTTTTCATACTGATAGTAAGCTAGAACCCCCACAAAAACTAAAATAGCTACAATTAAAGGAATAATTAAATATAATTTCTTTTTCACTTTGTTACCTCGCGATCTTTAGTCCATATATAAGCAGCACTTTTATTATGTTTATAGCCAATAATAGGGAAATTATTTTGAGCTGTATCCGTTTTCTTAATAAAGACTTGCAAGTCATAGTACGCTAGTTGATCTTTCTCAAAATAACCTAAAGTTAAATTACCAATCCCTTTGGCGATATCTAAGGTAGCATTATCAAGAACCGTAATAATAATATTAACGGTTTTACCAATAATACTTATCTCAACATTACTAACATTCTCGTTACCTTTTAGTCCCTCAATTAATTTATTTTCTTGATCTAAAGTTATAACTACGGCTTCAATACCGTCTAAACGATTACCATAAACAACGCCATTATCACCTTGAAATAAGCGATAAGCCCCATATAAAACAGCTGTAATAATAATAAAGAATACAATAAGCAGTATGACAAATTTATTTTTCTTAAGAAATTTCATTTATTTCAGCTCCTAATCTTGTAGAATAATTATACAATAATTTAAGGAGATTATCAAGGCACTAATCAACTAATAATGTGAGAAATTTTTCTTCATCAATGATTGTTACCCCAAGTTTTAAGGCTTTATCATATTTACTACCAGGTTTATCACCAGCTACTACATAAGAAGTCTTGGCACTAACACTTTCCGTTACACTACCACCTAAATTATTAATTTTCTCTGTGGCTTCATCTCTAGTCATTGTTGATAAAGTACCGGTTAGGACAAAGGTTTTACCGGTTAATTTATTATTTTGGTTAGCAACACCAGTATAATTTAAGTTTAGTCCAAGATCCTTTAATTTATTAATTATTATGATATTTTTATCATTATTAAAATAATTAATAATACTCTCAGCAATAATAGGGCCAATATCCGAAAGAGCTTGTAATTCTTCAAAAGGGGCCTCTATAATACTCGTTAAAGTTAAATATTTTTGTGCTATAATTTTAGCCGTTTTCTCCCCCACATGAGGAATACCAAATGCAAATAAGAGTTTTTCTAAAGAACGATGCTTGCTATCTTCAATAGCGGTCAAAAGATTATTGACTGATTTTTGGCCAAAACCTTCTAATTCAATTAACTCCTCACGTTTAGCGTCTAATGTATAAATATCGGCAATATTTTTAATAAAACCCAAATTATAAAAATCTTCAATAATATTTTCCCCTAAACCATCAATATCCATTGCTTTACGACTAATAAAGTGAATCAAATTATTTATGCGTCTGGCATCACAATGAATATTAGGACAAAAATGATCAACTTGACTTTCATATTGGACTATCTTGGTATGACAGATCGGACAAGTATTAATCATCTTAAAAGGCTTTTCTTTTCCTGTTCGTCGATCTTTTTTGGCTTCAACTACTTCGGGGATAACATCACCAGCTTTTTTAATGGAAACAATATCCCCGATTTTAAGGTCTTTTTCTTGAACATAATCTTCATTATGCAAGGTAGCTCGTCTAATGGTTGATCCAGCTACAATAGCTGGTTCTAAAACAGCATTAGGCGTTATCTTACCAGTTCGGCCAACCGTAAAAATAATATCGGTTAATTTAGTTAATACTTCGATAGCGGGGAATTTATAAGCAACCGCCCACTTGGGAGCTTTAGCCGTATAACCTAACCTTTGTTGGTCTTTAACATCATTAACTTTAATAACGATACCATCAATTTCATAAGGTAATTTATCTCGCTGGTCATTCTGATCGGTAATAAAATGTAGAACATCATCAATATCGTGAACTAATTTATTATTTGGATTAACTTTAAAACCTAACTCTTCCATAAATTGTAAAGCTTCCCAGTGGGTATCAATACCATAGTCTAAAGGATTAGGCAAATGATAAATGATGTTATCTAATTTCCTAGAAGCTGTGATTTTAGAATCTAATTGACGGATGGATCCAGCAGCAGCATTTCGAGGATTTTGAAAAAGATTAAGTCCAGCCATATTCCGACTCTTATTTAATGCTTCAAAAACTTTTTTGGCCATATAGATTTCCCCACGTACTTCAATATCAATCGGTTTATTTAAGGTTAACGGGATACTTTTAATCGTTTTAACATTATTAGTAATATCTTCACCTACAACAGAATCGCCACGGGTAGCTCCTCGAACTAATTTTCCTTGTTCATAAGTTAAAGATACCGAAAGACCATCAATCTTTAATTCACAAACATAATGAGGGGTTATGCCTTCTTTTCTAATACGCTTATCAAAAAGTCTAATTTCTTCTTCATTAAAAACATTACCTAATGATAACATAGGTATTTTATGAAAGACTTTAGCAAATTGATCTGAAACTTTGTCTCCAACTCTTTGGGTAGGTGAATCTTCTTTAATTAATTCGGGATGATCTTCTTCAATCTTCTTTAACTCACGAAAATACTTATCATATTCTTGATCAGTAATCATGGGATTATCTAAAGTATGATAGTTATAATCAGCTTCTTTAATTATTTTTATTAATTCAAGATATCTTTCTTCCATTGTTAATCACTCCTCATTAATTATTTTTCTCATATGTTTAAAATTCTTAATCATTTTTTTA
>CAZHWO010000011.1:5286-21280 GCA_964536075.1 uncultured Muribaculaceae bacterium
TCACTCCTCATTAATTATTTTTCTCATATGTTTAAAATTCTTAATCATTTTTTTAATACCGATACTGTTATTAAAGGCCACAGTTATAAGCGTATTAGTCACTTCAATAACAATACCCCGACCAAAAGTTTCATGATAAACCAGATCACCTACCAGATATTCGGTATCTTCTTCATCAAGAAAGGCTTGTTTATCGATTTTTGCCACTTTAATAATTTCTTTTTTACTCTCTAATAGATCTTCATCTATCTCACTAATAAAACGGCTAGGCGGATTAACACTTTCACGACCAAAAAGCATTCTTCGGCGGGCATTAATAAGATAGACTTTTTGTTTTGCGCGGGTAATCGCCACATAACAAAGACGTCTTTCTTCTTCTAACTGGGATATATCCATCATGGAATTAATATGCGGAAAAACACCTTCTTCTAAACCAACAATAAAAACATAATCAAATTCTAATCCTTTAACAGAATGGATAGTCATTAAATTAATGCGATCATAATCATCTTTATAATCTTCTTTATCACTAACGAGACTAATTTCTAAAAGAAAGTCTTCTAGGGAAATTAAGCCAACACGTTCTTCAAAAGATTTAGTAATTGATTTGAATTCCTCTAAGTTTTCTAAGCGAATATCGGCTTCTAAAGTTTTTTCCTTTTCAAGTTCATCTTTAATTCCACTAGCTACTAGAACCTGATCAATAAGTTCCGTTAAAGAGATTTCATCTTTAATCTTCTTTAGGGAATCAATCATATTTTTGAAAGCAAGTTCCTTACCACTATCAATAATTTCATAAATACTTTTGTTTTCTTCATTAGCTTGCAGGGTAAGTTCATTAATTTTAGCAACACCAATTCCACGTTTTGGGGTATTAATAATTCTTATTAAACTAATATTATCTTTTTCATTATGAATTAAACGTAAATACGCTAGTAAATCTTTTATTTCTTTGCGATTATAGAAATAATAATTACCTACGACGCGGTAAGGTATATTTTCTTTTAAACACTCCTCTTCAATAACACGGGATTGAGCATTGGTGCGATATAAAATAGCAATATTCTCTTTAGATACACCATCAGCAAGCAGTTTTTTTATTTTCTCTAAGGTATAATGGGCTTCATCTTTTTCATCATAGGCTTGGTAATAAGTTAATTTACTTCCCTGTTCTTGATTAGTCCATAAATTCTTATCTTTACGGTCTTTATTATTTTTAATGACACTATTGGCGGCTTTTAAAATAGTTTGCGTTGAACGATAGTTTTCTTCTAATAAAATAACTTTAGTATTGGGGTAATCATGCTCAAAGTTAAGAATATTTTGGTAATTCGCTCCTCGCCAAGAATAGATAGCTTGATCGTTATCCCCAACAACACAAATATTTTGATATTTGGCACTAAGCATCTTGGATAAAATATATTGAACTTTATTGGTATCTTGATATTCATCAATAAAAAGATAACGAAATTTATCCTGATACTTACTTAAAACTTGGGGATTATCACGAAATAACATTAAAGGTAAAACGAGTAAATCATCAAAATCAAGGGAATTACTCATCTTTAACATCTGTTGGTATTTAATATAGACTTTTAGAACAATTTTTTCAAAATCGCCAAGGGCATACTTTTCATAGTCATTAGGCAAAATTAATTCATTCTTAGCACTACTAATTTTGCTCTTAATAGCTTGAGGATTAAATAATTTAGGATCCAAATTCAATTCTTTTAAGATTTTCTTAATAATGGATAGACTATCATCACTATCCATAATAACAAAGTTATGGGAATAGCCTAGATAGTCATGATTATCTCTAACCACTCTTAAACCGAAAGAATGAAAAGTTGATACCCAAATGTTTCTAGCTTCATCACCAACTAATTTAATAAGTCTAGCGGCCATTTCTTTAGCCGCTTTATTGGTAAAAGTAATGGCCAAAATTTGATATGGTTTAGCTAGGTTTTGTTCGATTAAATACGCAATTTTAGTCGTTAAAACTTTAGTCTTTCCCGAACCGGCGCCAGCTAAGATTAATAAGGGTCCTTCCGTAATACTGACCGCTTTTTGTTGTTCTTTATTTAGTTCATGTAAATCAATCATATCTGTATTCTCCATCTAACTATATTATACCATAAATGGGGATGTGAAAAAAGCTAAATTTACTTTTTTTCTCACACCAAATGAGGTAAAAACGTATAATACAGAGAATAAAAAAAAGGAGGATTTATGAAAAAAATAATTATTTTTATCATCAGCATTTTAGTCGTTGGGATAGCCGCAGTAATCTTGTTTTTTAGTCTAAATAAGGAAGAAACTAATCTAACGAAAATAAAACTTGCTGAAGTTGCTCGCTCTATTTTCTACGCTCCCGCATATGCGGCGATGAGTCAGGGCTTTTTTGTCGATGAAGGGATAGATATCGAATTATCTTTAACCCCAGGAGCCGACAAAGTAGTGGCCGCTGTTTTATCAGGGGATGTTGACATTGGTTTTTCGGGCAGTGAAGCTACTATCTATGTTTATAATGGCGGCGAAAAGGACTATCTAAAAACTTTTGCCCAATTAACGCAAAAAGATGGATCATTTCTAGTATCTAGAACTAAAATAGACAACTTTACTTTACAAGATTTAATTGGTAAAGATATCATTGGAGGAAGAAAAGCGGGAATGCCAGAAATGACCTTTGAGTGGGTCTTAAGACAAAATGGTATTGATCCAACCACAGATGTTAATATTGATACGAGTATTGCTTTCCCTGCCATGGCTGGTGCTTTTATTGGTGGAACAGGCGACTTTGTTACTTTATTTGAACCTAGTGCTTTACAAATTGAAAAACAAGGATTAGGTTATGTTGTAGCATCAATTGGTGAACTTGGAGGGATTGTTCCTTATACATCATATAGTGCTAGAATAAGTTATATTGAAAGTCATAAAGATATTATAAAAGGCTTTACCAACGCCATCCAAAAAGGATTAGATTTTGTTAATAATAATGACAGTAAAACAATTGCTTTAGCTATTATTGATTATTTTCCGGATACAACTTTAAGTGATTTACAGGGGGTTATTGATCGTTATAAAAATCAAGATACCTGGCCAACAACAACGGAATTTACTGAAGAATCATTTAATCACTTACAGGAAATTATGATGGCTGCTGATGCAATTGATGAAATGGTTCCTTATAAAGATTTAATTTATCTTGGTGATTAAGATGGGTAATCCTATCTTAGAAATAAAAAATTTAAACAAAGTCTATCATGATTTAAGTGGCGAAATTTTAGCTATTGATAGTTTAAGTTTAGCCGTTAAAGAAAAAGAATTTATTGCGATTGTCGGGCCTTCTGGATGTGGAAAAAGTACTTTACTTTCTATCTTAGCAGGTCTTGAAAAGAAGTCAGGGGGAAGTATTAAATTACATAATGATTGTAAATTAGGCTACATGCTACAAGATGATTCCCTTTTTCCTTGGCTCACTATTTTGGACAATTGTCTGTTAGGATTACAAATAAAGAAAAAAATTGATAATCAAAGTAAAGAGCAAGTAATAAGATTATTAAAAACTTATGGTTTAGAGGAATTTATGGATAAATATCCTAAATCTCTATCCGGTGGTATGAGACAAAGAGTCGTACGACGAAATAAACCAACAACTATTTTGTTTCAATTTTTTCTTGATTTAGATATTGATAACTTAGAGTATTATCTTTACTAATAACTGATTCACCAAGATTTTTTTCTAAATCATCACGAGCAACTTTTGCTGAACTGCCTCCCATTTTAGCAATCTTTTTATTTTGTTCTAAGCCATGTGGTTGATGTTTTTTAGTAAGTTCTCTCGTTGCTATTTCGCTTAAATTTGTTAGAGCTACCTCAACATCGGTCATATTATCCCTTAAAGATTCTTTTCTAATGTTTTTAAACTTTTTATATTCACTAGCGGTCATACCTGACCAAGTCTTATATATTTCATTAGTTAAGATGGCATATTCAAAGTTTTCTTTAATACCATTATCTTTCCAAATATCAGTAAGTTTCTTTCTATCTAGTATTCCTGTTAATCTAGCTTTAATCCAAGCGTCAGAATATCCACGTTTACGATAGTATTCAATCGCCCTATTAACAGCTATCTCTGGATCAAAAACTTCATCAATTCTTTCTTTACCTAAGGTTGCTAACCAAATTTTAAATGGTTCTGCTTTAGGGCTTGGTACTGATTCTATAAGTCTAAATAAACCTTTTGTATCTAATGTATCAGTTTTATAGAATTTTCCATCTTTAGCTTTAAGTTTCAGTTGTACACATTTTGTGTATAACTCACTTTTTTCCTCAATCGACATTCTCTTTTTTAACATATTCCAATAATTATTAGGATTCGAACTTTCTGTTAAAACACTTATGACATCAACCACTGAAAAATAATACTCTTCTTTCCCTGCATCCCATAGACTTCTAATTTCATTTCCTTCAAATAAATTATTAATAGTTTTTAATTTGTTATCTTGCATAAACTAACCTCCTTCAAGATTAATTATATCGAACATTCGTTCTTTTTGCAAGATCTTTTCAAAAATTCCATTTGATATTTATTATTCTATTCCTGGTGGTTAAATCAACTTTACCAACCTCTATTTTTTCTATTAATTCATCTATTATTACCCGATTTAGTTTATTAATAGTTTTATATTTTTTAAATATATTTTCGGTTGCTCTTTCCATATAATCATTTAGACTTGAAATATGGTTATCAATATTTTTAATCATATTGTTAATACTTATTAATTCATTCATATAATTTCTTTGTAAAGTTTTAAATTGCTCTAATGTAATATTACCAACAACACGATCATTATATAATATTTTAAAATAGTTTTCTCTTTCTTTTAATTTTAGTTCTAGTTGTTCTTTTTTCTTTAATAGTGATTTTTGTTCATCATTTTTTGCTACTTTTTTTACGTTCATTTTCTTTTCATCATAAAAATAAGATAATTGTTTATTGATTTCTTCTAGGATAATATTTTCTAATAGATCATACCTAATTGATAACTTATTAATGCACTCTTCATATCCATTACGATTCGATGTACACAATAAATATTCATGTTTGCTAGTTTTATTTTTTTTTAAATAGTGATGACACTCTAAGCAATAAACTTTACCAAATAATATATGTACTGTTTCACTTTTTTTACAAGATCTAGTCCTATTTTTAAGTCTTACTTGCACGCATTGCCAGTTATCAATACCAATAATAGCCTCATGGGTATTTTCATGACTTATCCAATTTTTTTTGTCTTTTTTTACTATTTTTCTATTTTTATAACTAACGGTGGTGCTTTTTCCCTGAATTAGATTGCCAATATATATTTCGTTGGTTAAAATGGTCTTAATAGCATTATGACTCCATTTAATATCCTCTATATTTTTATTTGTTATAATATTTAATTTTATTCCTTTTAAACGTTTATATAAAGAAGGTGGGGGAATATTTTTATTATTTAATATTTTAGCAATCTTACCAAAACCAAAATCTCTTAAATATAAGTTAAATATTTCTTTTACAGTTATGGCAGCAATTTCATCAATAATTAGTTTGTTATTATCATTTGGATCAATTTCATAACCATAACTTGCAAAAGGGCTGATAAATTCACCATTTTTCATTTTGGCTTTAAAGGCAGTTTTAATGTTATTTGATAAATCTTCTAAAAACCATTCATTTACTAAACCATTTATCTGTCTTGATTTCTTATTTCCAAGATTTCCTGTGTCAGCATTATCTGAAAAACTTATAAACCGAATATTCCATTCAATAAATTTATTATGTAAGTATTTTTCAATTACTTCCATATCTCTTGAAAATCTTGATTGACTCTTGCAAAATACAATATCAATTTTTTTATGTTTACAGTCTTCAATTAGTCTTTCAAACTCTGGTCTGTAAGTTCCTGCCCCTGATAAATCTTCATCACAATATTCATCTACTAGTACCCAATCATCATGTTTTAGTATTTCACTTGTAAGTAAATTTCTTTGATTTTTAATTGATTCACTATCATCACTTATATTCTTTTTATTTTTGTCTTCATCTGATAATCTTAAATAAATACCAACCCGATATAAATTATGATAAGCACTTTCTTTATCATTCATTGTTATTATCTTTTAAACTTTCTAAAATATAGATTACTTTGCTTAAAATTATATTAAATATTTCTTTTCTATTATCAATATTATTGTCTTTATATATACTATTTACGATATATGAAATACCCACTTTATCACACACCTTATCACAATAAGTATATGTGTTTAAATTATATTTTAATATTTTTTTAGATTTATATAAACACTACTTGTATAATTACTACTAGTTGGTTTAAGTAATGATACGGTAGCGTTAATTAGAACTTTAGCTATTAATCCAGATATTCTCTTACTTGATGAACCTTTTTCGGCTTTAGACTATCAGACTAGATTAGCTCTTTCCGATGATGTATATAATATAATTAAAAAAGAAGGCAAAACGACTTTAATGGTTACCCATGATTTAGCCGAGGCGATTAGTATGGCCGATAAAGTCGTTATTTTATCTAAACGGCCATGTCGAGTAAAAAAAATTATTGATATTAACCTAGCTAATCGTTTAAATCCGATCCAAAATAGAAAAGCGAAAGAATTTAGTTATTATTATGATCTTTTATGGAAGGAAATTGATTATCATGTATAGTGAGGAACATAAAGGGTTTTTAAAGAAAAATAAAAGAACCAAAAGCTATGTTTTGATTACGCAGATAAGTATTTTCATCCTATTTCTAGTTATTTGGGAGTTGTTAGCCCACTTTAATCTTATTAATACCTTTATTACTTCTAGACCTTCCAAAGTATTTAGTTCATTAGTGGATTTAGCGCGGCAAAATAACTTATATAAACATATTGCCATTACCCTTTATGAGACAATAATTAGTTTTATTATTGGATCACTATGTGGGAGTTTCATTGCAGCTTTATTTTGGTGGAATAAATTTTTTGCCAAAGTTATGGATCCTTATTTAACTGTCTTAAACAGTTTACCGAAAGTAGCGTTAGGTCCCATCATTTTAATCTGGTTTGGGGCCGGCATTAAATCCATTATTATTTTAGCCTTGTTAATTTCCATGATTGTTACCATTATGAATAACTATCAAAGTTTTAAGAGTACGGATCAAAATAGAATTAAACTATTAAAAAGCTTTAATGCCACTAAATGGCAAATTTTCTTTAAATTAGTTTTACCAGGCAATCTTTCTAATATAGTTAATACCCTAAAAATAAATATTAGTATGTGCTTTATAGGGGTTGTTATGGGAGAATTTTTAGTCTCTAAAAGTGGTATTGGTTATTTAATTGTTTATGGATCACAGGTTTTTAATTTAAATCTCGTTATCACAGGCATTTTCTTACTCGGTGTTTTATCCAGCTTATTATATTATTTAATAAATTACATTGAAAAAAGAATTAGGTATTAATTCTTTTTTTGATTATGATATAATATTAGTATAAAGGAGGTTAATGATATGTATTTTATACCTTTAATTAGTTATTTTATTTATGTGACTATGAAAAGTAAGATAGCTTTGCAGATGTTGCAACAGAATTTTTATAATGAATCAAATCGATATTTAAAATGGAGTATCAGAAATAAATATAAAAGCTATATTACCATTGATTTATTAGGCTTTTTTATAGTATTAATTATGCTCTTATCTAATAATTTTCTTTTAACGATTGGATCTTTCTTTTGTCTATATTGTTACTTAGTTTATGGAGCTATTCAAAATAAACGTAAAGATCAAGTGAAAAAACCTTTGAAAGTTACCTTTAGAATTAAAAGATTAATAGCGACAGAGATTTTAATATATGTATTAGTGTTGATAGGCTTTTATTTAAATTTTAATATAAATTATTTATGGTTCTATACATTAATTTTAGTTATAATGGCCTCTTTAGTATATGTTGTTGTTTATTTAGCTTATGTAATTAATCTGCCAATTGAAAGATTAACTTATTTAAAATATAAAAGAAGATCTAGGAAAAAACTAGATAAAATGAATATTCCGATTGTTGGAATTACAGGCAGTTATGGTAAAACAAGTAGTAAAAATATTCTAGCTGATATTTTGTCTATTAAATATCGGGCTTTCCCTTCCCCTACTAATTTGAATACCCCATTAGGTTTAATGTTAACCGTTAATAATCATTTAGATAAGTTTGAAGAAATATTTATTCCCGAAATGGCCGCTTGTATAACCGGAGAAATAAAAAGAATTTGTGATTTTATTCGCCCTAACTATGGTATTATTACCAATATTGGTTTAGCTCACTTAGAAACTTTTAAGACAGAAAAAAATATTCAAAAAACCAAGTTTGAACTGATTGAAGCTCTACCTAGTGATGGAATGGGAGTCCTAAATAAGGATGATCCCAAGCAGGTATCTTATAAGATAAAGAATGACTGTCAAATTAAATGGATTGGTATTGATCATCATGATGTCGATCTTTATGCTCAAAATATAAGTTATGATGCTAAAGGAATGACTTTTGAGGCTGTTTTTACGGAAGATAAAAAGACAATTAAATTAGAAACCAAATTATTAGGAATTCCTAATGTTTATAATATCTTAGCAGCCCTATTAATTAGTAAAGCTTTCAATTTAACCTACGAAGAAATGCAAAGAGGGGTTAAAAATATTAAACCGATTACCCATCGCTTAGAACTTAAAAAAGTCGGCGATTTACATATTATTGATGATGCATATAATTCTAATCCAGTTGGTTCTAAAATGGCTTTAGATGTGTTAAAAATAATGCCCGGTAAAAGAATTGTCGTTACCCCAGGCATGATTGAATTAAAAGATAAGCAATATGAACTGAATAAAAAATTTGGTGAATATATCGCGGAAGTAGCTGATTATGTTATTTTAGTAGGTGAAAAACAAACAAAACCTATCTATGATGGTTTAATAGCTAAAGGTTATAATAAAAAACAAATAGAAATTGTTAATGATGTTAAATTAGCTTTCCCGATTATCAATAAGATTAAAGAGAAAGAAACCTTTGTCTTGTTAGAAAATGATTTACCAGACTTATTTAATGAATAAAAAAGCTTAGTAGTTATCTACTAGGCTTTCTTTTTGTATTTTTTCTAAAACTTCATAAGATAATTCAATATCATCTTTTCGAGGAATAAATTCACCCATTGTTATTTGATATTTTTCAGCACCTTTACCTAATATTAAAACCGTATCGCCCTCTTTGGCAAAGCGTATAGCTTCTTCTATAGCCTTATCACGATCCATTTCTATTTTAAAATTATCCTTTTTTACCTCACTTACCATCTTTATTAATAGTTTTTTAGGATCATCATATCTAGCATCCTCGATAGTAAAAAAAGAATAGAAAACATTTTCAGTACAGTAATTAGCCATATCGATCATTCTTCGTTCATCTCTAGAACCACAAGCGCCAACTACTACAATAATATTATTTTTAGTAATAAGTTTGGCATATGGTAAAAGACATTTTACTGCTCCAGCAGTATGCGCATAATCGACCATAACATTGAAAGGTTGACCTACTTCAATCATTGTCTGTCTAGCCTCAATTGGTTTAATATTTTTAATTTTTTGAATAATATCCTCAATATTATATCCAAAGTAATCTAGGCATAAAATAATACTCAATAAATTATAGACATTATATTCACCAGATATAGTAGTTTCAACATGATAAGTACCGAGATAACCATTTATATCAAAAGATAAATGAGCATATCCAACAAATATATTAGTAGCATAAATATCAGCATCATGATTATTAATAGCATATGTTTTAATTTTTCCATGGGCAACTTGCCTAAAAACATCAGCATATTGATCATCTATATTTAAAACACATAAACCTTTTTTTTTCGTGTTTTCGAAAATAATGGCTTTAGCTTTAGCATAATTTTCCATAGTTTTATGGGTATCTAAATGATCTCTAGACAAATTAGTAAATATAGCTACATCATAATTAATATGGGATAATTTTTTAGTTGCCAGGCGTTCAGATGATGCTTCCATAGATACATATTGACATTCCTTTTTCACAAAATTATCAAGTGCTAGAAACAGTTCATCTGGCAAGGGAGTTGTATAATCATTTTCTTGTTCATAACCATCACAATATATACCACTGGTACCGATATAACCACACTTACTATCTATATTTAATAATTGATAAATAATTTCAGCTATAGTAGTCTTACCATTAGTACCTGTTACTCCTATTAATTTTAATTTTGATAGTGGATCATTATAAAAATTATTAAGGATTTGATTATAGGCTAAATTACTATCTTTAACCGTAATAACGGGTACTGATTTAATAAGCTTTTGTTCGGTAACTATTGCCACAGCGCCTTTTTCAATCGCTTTATCAATATAATCGTTACCGTCACTACTTAATCCCTTAATCGCCATAAATAAGCTTCCTGGACCAACTTTTCTGGAATCATCGGTAACACTATTAATTTCTAAATCGTAAGGGCAATCAATTAATTTATTTAATTTCAAATTATAACACTTCCTCAATGGCTTTTTTAATAATATTTATGCCTTTTATTAGATCTTCATCACTAATTACTAATGGTGGTAGTAATTTAAGAACACAATCCTTGCGTCCGGCTCTTTCAATGATGAGACCTTTTTCAAAACATTTAGTAGCAACTTTTTTACTTAATCCTTCATCTTCAAAATTGGAAAAATCAATCCCCCATATTAAACCAATTCCCCGATAGGATAATCTATCATCAAGAGGTAAAATATTTTCTTCAAACATTTGCTTAACTAGCTCCCCTTTTCGTTGAACTTCATTACTTAGATTTAGTTCAATATTAAGTTTAATGGCTTCCCTAGCTCCGACAAAAGCTAACTGATTACCTCTAAAAGTACCATTATGTTCAGCCGGTTTCCAAATATCTAATTCTTCTTTAAGTAAAACAATCGACATTGGTAAACCGAAACCACTAATAGATTTAGACAAAATAACCATATCAGGGACAATACCGGCTCTTTCAAAGGAGAAAAAATAACCAGTACGAGAATTTCCTACTTGAATATCATCAACAATTAAGAGAATATCATTATCATGACATAGTTTAGCTAATCTTTGAAGCCATTCAGTTGGACATACATTAATACCGCCCTCAGCTTGCGTTGTTTCTAAAATAATCGCTGCTGGTTTTTCAATACCGGAATGATCATCATTTAAAATATTTTCAATATATTCAATGGTATCAAAATTAGCTCCGCATCCTACTGGATAAGGAAGAAAAATAGCGTTGTTTAATGGTACAAAAGCTCCCTTTCGGCTAGCTAAATCACTACATAAGGATAAGGCTCCTAAAGACATACCATGAAAAGCTCCCATAAAGGTAAAAATATTATGGCGACCTTTGTTTTTACGCGCTAATTTAATAGCGGCTTCAACGGCATTAGTACCAGTTGAACCACAAAATTGGATCTTGTAGTTTAGCTTTCTGGGTTTTAAGATTTGGGTGGCAAACTCATTAATAAATAAGGCTTTAGCTTCGGTATACATATCAAGGCCATGCATTATATTATCACTATCAATATAATCAATGATAGCTTTCTTTATTTTATCGTTATTATGACCATAGTTTATAGCGCCAGCTCCGGCAAAAAAGTCTAAATATTCATGATTATCTTCATCATATAAATAACAGCCTTTGGCTTTTTTAAAAACGACCGGGAAAGCGCGGCAATATGACCTAACATTGGATTCATTTGCGTCAATAATTTTTTTTAATTCTTCCATAATTTCCTCTTTTTCCGAATATTTAAATATTCTTTATAATTAAATTATAGGGGAAAAAGGTTAAAAAAACAATAAATAACAACATTTTATAAATAAATGCTGTTACTTTTTTTATTGATTATAAATAATTAAATGATGTTGACTTCTGGTACAGGCTACATAATAAAGATATTTTTCATCTTTTAGGTATTGGTTATCTTTATTAGTATAAATAATAGTGGCATCAAATTCTAGACCCTTGGCAATATAGGAAGGAAGAATAACCATGGCCTTTTTAAATTCGACGGATGAAGAGGTTAATAAATTAATTTCCGGAAGATTATCCTTTAATAAAGTATAAAGCTTACTAGCTTCTTCATCGGTTTTAGTAATGATGGCTACAGTTTGTTGATCTTTCTTAAATTGTTCAAGCATTGCTATTAATTCATTTTTAAGATTAGCATTTTCTTCTTTTTGAATAACTGGAATATTAGTATTTTTTCGAATAGCACAGACATGCTTTAATCCTAAAATATCATTAGTAAACGCGATTATTTCTTCACTAGACCGGTATGTTTTATTTAGCTCCATATATAAAGTATCTTCGGTAAAGATATCCTTTAAGTCTGCTAATGATTGATATTTATAATAAGGATTAATGGTCTGATTAATATCCCCTAAAATAGTAAAGTCACTACGCTTAAAGATTTTACTAATAATTATATATTGTAATTTATTATAATCTTGGGCTTCATCAATGACCACTTGTTTAATATTGCCTAGGTAATCAAAGCCTTCAAGCATTCCTTTTAAATAAAGCATTAAACAAGCATCCTCATATTTAATCTTAGGATATTTAACACAGTTAATAATTTCTGTTTCGGATATATAGCCATCAAAAGATTCCTGGAAGATAGAACTTCTTAGAAAAGCTTTATAGATTTCTTTATAATCTTTAGTAAGAGATAAGCTTATAGATAACAACTTTTCAATGTGTGATACTTGAGCATGTTTACCTTGATAATTTTGTTCCGATATTTTAATAGCCATCTCGTTAAGGCGGGAAAAAAGATTTAAATTGGCATAACGTTCTTTAAGCATATAGTTTAATTCATCTTTTGAATAAGTAAAGTCCCTGGTAATTAAATCTTCCTTAAAATTTAATTGATTGATAAAAACTTTAATATATTGATCAATAAGGGCAATAATTTGATCACTTTGTTTAAAGACCACTAAAGCTTTATTCTTTTCGGTATATTTATAATACCGGCTAACAAAGTCAGTAAAAGTTTCTACTTCTTTAAATTCTTTTAAATAGCGACTCGCAAACTCATTAAAGGTCGTTTGCATAGTATTTTCTTCTCCTAATTCTGGTAAGACATTGGCGATATATTCGGTAAAAATTTTATTAGGAGAAAAAATTAAGACGTTATGTGAAGTCAGATGGTCAATTTTATACAAAAGATAGGCGATACGATGGAGAGCCACCGAAGTCTTCCCAGATCCTGCTATTCCTTGAACAATTAAATTACTATTATCAGTATTTCTAATAATATAGTTTTGTTCCTGTTGAATGGTATTAACAATGTTTTTCATCTTATCATTATTAGAGGTAGCTAGAACTTCTTGAAGTAACTCATCATCAATATTAATATGATTATCAAATACGCGAATTAATTGACCTCGTTCAATTTTAAATTGCCGTTTTTTTTGGATAATTCCTTCAAAAACACCACCAGGAGCTTGATATTTAGCTTTACCTACTCCATAATCATAGAATAAACTACAAATAGGACTTCGCCAATCATAAATTAAATGATCTTGGTCATCATCTAAATAAGTAATGCCGATGTAAATATCTTTAAGACCTTCATCATCGTGGAAAGTGATGGAACCAAAATAAGGACTATTTTGCAGTTTATACAGTTTTTGAAAATATTTACCTCGTCCCATCAATAATTCTACTTCTAGATCATTTGCTGATACTAAAGTGCGCATTTCGGTGGGATCAATTTCATTTTTAGATTCCCAAACGAATTCCTTGAACTCTTTAATTTTCTCTTCTTTATCAAAGAGTTCTTGGCCAAGAGCTGAAACCTTCTTAGTAATTACCTCTATAACCCTTTGCAAGTAATGTTCTTCTTTAAGTATTTCTTCTTTTGGTAAATTCAAAGTTTAACCTCCCTACTACATCAAAAAACGACTTTCTAAAGGGGACCCCCTCCTAAAAAATCGTCTATTAAGTTATATATTCAAGTTTTATTTGCCGCAAACACCATATTAGCATCTTTTTAGGCGTTTGTCTAGATACTTTGGATAAAAAAGAAGTGAAAAATCACTCTTCATTATCAATATAATTTTCTTCTATATCATTATCAATTTGTTGATTGATTTCAGATGTATCGATTATTTCTTCCCACGGTTCTTCATTCTCATCAATTGCTATTTTAACCTTCGTATCGCCAATTACTTCAATTCCTAATTCCTTTTCAATCGTATATTCAATATTACCATTAACTATTTCGGCTTTAGTACAGGTTGGATTTTTTAAAGCACGCACAATTATTTCTTCATTAGCCAAATCAGAATCCTCTTTTTTACGAACGTTAACGGTTTCTAAATAGTTAACATTTTCTTTAACTACGTTAGTTTGGGTATCATTATCATAAGCATACCAAATATTAACATCGTAATTACCTTCTATATTAATACTATCACGGTTTTTATATCCCTTGAAATTATGGTTTATTACCCAACATCCTAAAACAGTACTTGGAACAATTTCCATTGCTAAAGTTTTCTTATTGGAAAATATTTTTTTTCCTTTACCAAGTACCGCTTTTGTTACGATTTCTTTATAATTAGCCATTATTATTCCTCCTCACTTTAATTTATGCGAATATAGGTAATTTGTTGCACAAGAAAAAGATATAACTAGTTAGTTATATCATAAAAATATTTATCCAAAATCGTTTTAATACTTTGTAAGAGAACATTTAGATCTTCTTGCAAGGCTATATATTCTATATAGATAGGATATGTTTCTAAACGTTTTAATTTTTCGTTTATATGAAGATCGATAGTAGCGACCTTAGATAGATCCTTAAGACTTTCATATTTAACGGCTTGTTGTTGAAGACGTTTTATATCAGCAATAAGCTTAGTAAGTTCCTGGTTCTCTTTTAATTGCTCATTGATAAGTACATATTTTTGATAATCAGAAGAATTCTTGATATAATTGATGATTTCAGTTAATTTACTAGTTAATTCCTCATTCATGAATAAGACCTTCTAAACTCCAAGTTTTAGCGTCAGTTATCTTTACTTCGATGATTTGACCAATTAAGTCTTTAGAACCGGAAAAGTTAACTAATTTATTTGTTTCGGTATAACCAAATAGAGAATTATCTTTAGGATCAATCCCATCAATCAATACTTTAACTATTTTTCCTAGATATAGTTGGTTTTGTTGTAAAAAATATGTATTAACAGTCTTATTTAATTGTTGTAATCGTTCTTCTTTATCTTTTTTGGGAAGATCATCATTAATTTTTGCCGCTGGGGTACCTTCTCTTTTAGAATAAATAAAAGTAAAGGCATTGTCAAACTGGCAAGTATTAACTAAAGCTATGGTTTCATTAAAATCTTGGGTCGTTTCAGTGGGAAAACCGACAATAATATCGGTGGAAATACTAACCGGGTTAATTTTCGTTTTAATTTTATTAAATAAGGCTAGATAGTCTTCTTTAGTATATCTTCGCCCCATTAGTTTTAAAAGGCGATTACTACCTGATTGAACTGGTAAATGAATAGCGGGCATAATATTATCATGTTTAGCAATAACGTCAATCATTTCATCGGTAAAATCCCATGGATGGCTAGTAACAAAACGAATTCTTTCCATGCCGGTCTTACTTACATCTTCTAATAAATTAGCTAAGCCATAACCATTAGGGAGATCTTTACCATAGGCATTAACATTTTGACCTAATAAAGTAACTTCTTTATAGCCTAGAGCTTTTAGCGATTTTACTTCATTAATAATATCCGATGCTTGGCGACTTCGTTGTTTTCCCCTCGTATAAGGAACAATACAATAAGTACAAAACTTATCACAGCCATAAATAATGTTAACAAAAGCTTTATGATTAAA
>CAZHWO010000011.1:21380-27382 GCA_964536075.1 uncultured Muribaculaceae bacterium
CTTATAGAACAAGTATTTAATAAGACTAGATCAGCTTGGTTAAAGTCAGATACTTCCTTAAAACCAATCGCTTCAAGAATGCCTTTAATATTTTCACTATCACGCTCATTCATTTGACAGCCATAAGTTTTTAAATAATATGTTTTCCCTTGACCAATATTTAATAATTCTTCGTCCAGCGTGAAAGTTTTAGTTACGACTGGCTCTTTCGTTCTTTTTCTAGCCGATATTAAACTTGGTTTTAACATGTTCATCACCTTCTTTTGTTTTTTGATAAATATTTTCTTCCCATCGACTAATCATCGCAATAATATCTTCTACTTTAATCCCCTTATTGATAAGATAATAAAAAGAATAGCGATTCATACGATCTTTTGTTTCCTGATTAATCATGGCACAATAATATAAACCCTTAGTATAATAATAGATAAACGCGGCATCTCTTTCTATTTCCGGCGTTATTTTCACAGATTTGCTTTTCATTAAATCACCTTTCTTATTATAACAAAAAAGCAATGCTTATGCATTACTTTCTTCTAATAACTCATTAATAATTCCATCAATAACCGATGTTTTATTATTAGATACTTCTTGTTTAATTAGTTCAATATTAGAACGAATATTTTTAATTAATCTTTCCATCTTGGGTAATAATCTTTTGTCATCTAAACTATCTAAAATAATTTCTAGATTAGTTAACTTGGTATAGCGACCGTAGTTATTACTTTTAATATAGGTATCATATAAATTTTTAAATGATAAGATATCAATATTATTAAATCTTTCATCTTCTAATATTTTAACAGTCGTATAAATATAGTTATCATTAATCGATTTATCCAGGATACTTTCACCTTTATTGTTTTTTATATTAGGCAAAAATTGCTTATTCTTTTTTAACTTTTTAATGATATCAATAACACGGACATAATTAATGGATACTAGGATATGAGCAAAAGTATTACCATCATTATTTTGATGATTAATATCCCATTTTTTATTACTCATATGTTTTAGTACCAAATTATAATATCCTTTTTTTAATAAAACGGTTAACAGGTTATTACCATTTTCATCCGTCATATTAATATCAACAATTCCCTTGGTTAACAACTTATCAATAACTTCTGGTAAGTCTTCCTTGATAAGTTCGTAAATCAGCGAGGGATCATCCTCACAAGCTTTGATTGTTTTATTTTCATCATAAAACATTTATAAACACCTCTAATCTCACGGGATAGCTCAATATTATACCAGAATTAGCAAATAATGTCAAATTGTGGTAAAGAGGCATCCCTTTTCAGCTATTTCATAGCTTAATATATATTGTGTTAGGTATTTTGTTTTTTTATTCACTTTTGTTACGGTTAAATAATCTTTTTACCAAACCTGGTGGTGGCGATTGTAACTCTTCCTTTAATTGGGCGTTTTGGGCGGTTAATAAAGCCACTTCTTTTTTTAAATCTCTTCTCTCCTCTGCCATGTCAGTTAAATCTCCTTGGACTTTGCTACAGTAATAACCGCTGTCAAGATGCATGCCAAAAAAGTGAGCAACAGAGCTAAGTCTTTGCATATTTTTATCAATAACGACTGGATGTAACTTAATATCGTATATATTGTTTTTATAGTCCGCACAATTCATGTAAACTGGCAAAACAACTTTTTGAAGATAAAACATAGCATTATAATCAAAAGATGTCATAACAGTGTCAACTTCACAAGCGATTTGATTATTTTCTCTATTTTTCTTTTTTAAGCCCATTAAGAATAAGTTGTGGGTATTGTCTAACATTAACAAGTAGTAATCACTTGGATCTTTTATATCATTACCAGTTAAATGATAAAGACTTTTATTGAATTCAAGGATTCCTAAAATATTATCACCATTAAAACCATTAGTTTTAGATAAATAAGCCATTTTTTCAACAAGGCCATTTAAAGGCATGTTATAAGATTTATTACTTAATATATTTTCAACCGCTTCTTTATAAAATAATCTTTCTAGGTAGAATAGACTATCCTCTTTTTGATCGTGACTATGACTATATAAAGCTCTGGTAATATCTTTTTTATTAAATCCTAATATCTTATATAAATCTAAGTCACCAAATGATATAGTCATTTCTGTACCATCACTACATTTAATAAAAAACCTATTGGCATTAAAATAGTATTGGTAATTTTTTCTAGCAACTGGAAAAAGATCCAGTGTTTCTTTAATTAATTGTTCTTTATCAATTAATTTGTCTGTCTTCGTACTTTCCATTATATATTCCCCATTCTTTTTGGAGTTAAGTGTAGTAAATCTTTGATTCGTTGATAATAATTATCTTCTATATTTTTTATAGATCTATACTACTTCTCCTGTTTAATTAATTGGTTATTATAGCATAGTAATTATACTTTGTCAAAAATTATACTTAAAATTAGGATATTTTATAGTATAATAAAGAAGAAGGTGATAACATGATATATTTAGATTATTCAGCAACGACTAAAACGGATAAAAAAGTTCTAAATAGATTTATTAAAGTTAATCAATCATTTATAAATCCTAATTCCAATTACAAACAAGCAGTTGAAGTTAGCAATCTTATTGATAAAGATATAGAAAATATTAAGCAGTTACTAAATACTAACGACTTTGATCTTATTTTTACTAGTGGAGCCAGTGAAGCTAATAACATGGCCATTAAAGGATTAACGGATAGGTATCAAAATAAGCATATAATTACGACTAAATTAGAACACTCTTCCGTCGTTGGACCGATTGGATATTTACAAAATAAAGGTTTTAAAATTGATTTTGTTAACTTAGATAAAAATGGACAAGTTGATCTTAATCATTTAAAAGAATTAATTAATGAGGATACTCTTTTAGTAAGTATCTGTGCTGTTGATAGTGAAACAGGTACAAGACAACCAATTGAAAAAATAGGCTTGATGCTTAAAAACTATGATCAATTATATTTTCATACAGATATAACCCAGTGTCTAGGCAAAGTCGCTATTGATTTAACAAATGTGGATTTAGCTAGCGCCTCTGGTCATAAGATATATGGTTTTAAGGGAATTGGCTTTCTCTTAAAGAAGCAAGATATTAAGATAGTACCTTTAATTCATGGGGGTAAAAGTACCACCATTTATCGGGGAGGAACGCCTTGCCCAGAATTAATTGACTCCCTAAATACTTGTTTAGGTTTATTAATGCCCAAGATAGAGGAAAATTATAGAAAAGTTAGAAATCTAAATGATTATTTAAAAGAAGGATTAAAGAAACATCCGCAGATAATCCTTAATAGTACTAGTAAAGCGATACCTCATATTTTAAATTTTAGTATTATCGATAAAGATCCTTTTGATGTCCAAAAATATTTAGCTGAACATGATATTTTAATTTCTACGCAAACAGCGTGTTCTTTAAATACAGATCTTTCTTTAGCGGTATTAGCTGTTACGGGTAGTGAATTACAAGCTAAAACTTCTTTACGAATAAGTCTTAGTTATAAAACGACTAAGAAAGAAATTGATATTTTCTTAAAACTTCTAGGTATATTGTTAGGTGGCAAAAATGAAAGTAATTAAAATAAATGCTTTATGGTGTCCAGCTTGTTTAATTATGAATAATATCTTCGATAAACAAAAAGATGCTTATCAATTAGAGATAACCACTTTGGACTATGACTTTGATAGTGAAGCTGTTAAGGAATATAATCCGGGAAAGATTTTACCCGTTATTATCTTTTTAAATGATATGGATCAAGAGATTAAACGCATTATTGGTGAAAAAAAAGAAAAAGAAATAATAACTATATTAGAAGAGTTAAAAGGAAGTAGATAACATGAAAAAAGTATTATTAATAATATTAACCATATTTCTATTTGTCCCACTTAATGGTTGGGCCAAAGAAAAAGAAATTAATTTATATCTTTTTTCATTAGATTCGTGTCCTCATTGTCAAGCTGAGATAAAATTTTTAAAGGAGTATTTACGGGATAAAGACAATATTCATTTCATTGATTATAGTTTAACGAATAATAGTGCAAATAAAGAACTTTACCAAAAAGTCCAAAATTATTTGGATAAAGAAAGTACTAGTGTTCCCTATTTAGTTATTGGTAATACCACCATTATTGGTTTTAGTGGTGAAGCAACGAAGGAAAGAATTAAAGAAGTAATTGACTATTATTTAGAAAATGATTATTGTGACTATGTCAGTTATATTCTGGGAACCAGTGAAAAAGAATGTACTATTGAAGAAGAAAATAACAGTCATTATACCTTACCTTTTTTTGGTAAAGTGGATGCTAAAGAAGTCTCGTTACCACTAGTAGCCATGATTATTGGTTTTGTTGATGGTTTTAATCCATGTGCTATGTGGATATTATTATTTCTAATAACGATGTTAATTGGAACCAAAGATCGAAAAAAAATGTGGATATTGGGAACAACTTTCTTACTTGTTTCAGCAATAACCTATCTGGCCTTTATGAAATCATGGTTACAGGTGGCGACCTTTATTAATGGAATCAGTTATATCCGGATGGCGATTGCCTTGGTAGGTATTATCTTTGGCTTATATAATATCAAAAACTTTTTTAAAAAGGCTGACAGTGGCTGCGAAGTCGTTGATGATAAAAGAAGAAATAAAATTATTGGGAGAGTTAAAAAGATTATTAAACAGAGTAATTTTATCTTAGCTCTTTTAGGAATTTCCTTATTAGCGATATCGGTTAATTTAATTGAATTATTATGTTCGTTAGGTTTACCAGTTATGTTTACTCAGATTCTGGCTTTAAATAATTTAAGTACAGAGATGAAGTGGATATATTTATTAATTTATATTTTATTCTTCTTGCTCGATGATTTAATTATCTTTATTATTGCCATGAAGACTTTAAAAGTGACCGGCATATCAACGAGATATACTAAATATTCCCATTTAATTGGGGGAATTATTCTTTTCCTTATGGGACTTCTGATGATGGTTAAACCCGGATGGTTAATGTTTAATTTTTAGGAGGTACGAATGATAAATAAAGAAGAAATAGTTAAAGAAATATTAGCAATTATTAACAAACCTAAAGACTTATATGTCGAAATAATTAGAGATGGTATTAAATTACCTACATATGCTCATGAAGGTGATGCCGGGATGGATATTAGAGCTGCGATTGATGTAGTTATTGAACCTAATACGACAGTGGTTGTGCCTACTGGTTTAAAGGTAGCTATTCCTGAGGGATATGAATTACAAATTAGACCACGAAGCGGTCTGTCTTTAAAAACATCGCTAAGACTTCCTAATGCTCCGGGAACAGTTGACAGTGGTTATCGTGATGAGTTAGGAATTATTGTCCATAATATTAGTCTTACCGAGTCTTTTGAAATAAAAAAAGGTGACCGAATTGCCCAATTAGTCTTAAATAAATATGAACAGATAAATGTGGTTCAAGTTGAAAAAGATGGTTTAAATAATATTGGTACTAATCGTCACGGAGGATTTGGTTCATCTGGGATAAATTAAAAACGGACTTTATTGGTCCGCTTTTTGAATGTTTTACTTTTTGGCACTACTTCCAGAATTAAATTCACTGGTAGTAAATTTTTCTATTATATACTTAAAATAAGTATCTATTTCTATGGGTGATCCCTCTAACTTAATATTACCTGTCGACCAATCATCATATATTTCCTTAATTTCTTCTGCTGTTTTTCTATTTCAAATATCAATTATAAGCATTTTCTCTTATCATATTTAATCACAAAAAATCTCAATTATAAAATTGAGATTTTTCTATTAATTTCAAACTCTTAAAAGTTCGAGAGTTTCCTACATTGGTGCGGGTAACAGGAGTTGAACCTGCATGGGTTACCCCGCTAGATCCTAAGTCTAGTGCGTCTGCCAATTCCGCCATACCCGCAAATATGGTGACCTGTACGGGATTCGGACCCGTGAATGCCGCCGTGAAAGGGCGGTGTGTTAAGCCACTTCACCAAC
>CAZHWO010000012.1:0-25251 GCA_964536075.1 uncultured Muribaculaceae bacterium
CAATAGTTAGAATCACTTTTTATTTCGTGTAGAAATCTATCAATGCAGTTCTTGAACTCTTTTTTATTCTTTGGCGGCTTCAATTTTAATTAATTTCCAACTATCATTATATTTTATAAAGTATAAATAATCATGCATAATATCTACTTTCGTATTATTTTTTACAACCATATTTTTTTCTAAATATACTTCGCAAGAAAAAGCATTAGCATCATAAAGAAAAAAGTTACTTAATTTTTCATTAGTAAATGGTGGATTGGTTAGACGATGATTAGAAGTAAAGGTTATATCAATACCATGAGCCCAACTATAAGCTGTTTTATACATATTAGATCCATCAATAAAGTTAGCTTTTATGGTAGCAAAACCATTATTATTACCAGCTAAATCCCGTGTTAAGAATAAACTCCATTGCTCAGCAATTTTTAAGACTTCAATACCACTTGATAAGTATGGGGCAATTTCTTCATAAGTAGCATATTTATCAAAAGAATTACTTAAGTCAATCCGGTAAGAGTCCTTATTTAGTTTAAGTTTCTCTCCTTGATTATTGGTAACAACAATTTGCGGTTCTTCAACTAGATTATTAATTTGATACCTAGCTATCTTAGGCATATGTTCATAGTAATACATATCTTCTAATCCGGCTAGTTTATCTAATGAAGTAAGATTTTTATCAGTTAAATTCTTACCATTAACCGTTACTTTATAATTACTTGGCACATATATATCTTCATAAACAATCCCTCGACTAAGATGAGAAATTAAATTTTTAACTTGCCAAATTGGATAATTTAATAGACCTAGTTTTTTTACTTGTTCTTTTTTCTCAATCTCTATAGTAAATATTTTACGTTCTTTAAGAAAAACATCATAAATATTATCAGCTATTTTTTGAACAGTAATTTGTTTATTATTAATGACCTTTTTATATCCTTCTAAAAGAGATATATTACTAGTTTCTAGGTGATCTTTAACTAATTCATTGTCTTGAATAAATTTTTTTAAATCTTCATTACTAATATTTTTGATAGCATATCTAATATAATTGCCTGGTTCCGAGCGTTCATATTCAATTAAGGTATTCTTAATATAGGATAAAAAAACACCGGATAAAATAAGCAATATGGCCACATACATAGTAAGAATTAATTGAAAGGTTTTGCGTTTTTTATGATGATGTTTATTAGTCTTTTTATTACGCTTTTTCATATTACTCAGCTCCTTTAACAATAAAAGCTGTTGGTAAGCGCCAAGAGGTGTTAGAGTAATATAAGGTCACACTAGTCATAAGATATTGATCTTGATAATACATACATGAAGAACTACCCCCGTCAATATTAGCGGCATTAACGGCACCATATTTTTGCATTACTTCAATTAAATCAGCAGCGGTGGCTCCCAAATGACCGTTAGCTCCCCTGCCATCGGTTACTAATAATAAAACGGTTCCATCAGCTTTTTGACCAATAGCTGTTCTAGGATTAGCACCACTACCAAGACCACTTAATTCTCTCGCTTCACCATTGATAATTAATTTAACAAAATGATTATTTTTGTCACTGGCTTCTTCTTGAAAGGCCACAGCATCTCTAATACCTTCATTTTTAATTAAATTTCGAATATCATTAGTCGACATACCAGACAAGTTTATGATCCGTAAGATATTATTGTTATCAAACCCAACTATATGAAGTCCTGTGTACCCACCAGAGACTTCTTGAATTTCCCCATGACTAACAGCTACTCCCAAAGGTTTACCACCTTTGTTACCGGTAGAGGTATATAATCCACCATTGATTCCAGCAATGGCGTTATTTTCTTGGACTAATGTTGCTAATTCTTTACCATATTCTCCCCACGGATAAGTGGTAGCTAAGGATATTTTGGAAGGGTCTTTAACAATCATCATTTTGCCCGAAAAATTATTACCACTAACATTTTCCACTTTTATTAAATCTGCATTTTTATCTTGATCAACCGAAATTAAATTAATATTAACCTCGGAATTCATTTCCTTTAAAGAGTTAGCGTTAACTATTTTAATGATCTCTTCTTGAGGCAAAAAATAACTAACAATAAATTTTAATTGACCGGTTTCTAAAAAAGTAGTAGCCAATAGTTTCTTAGCTTTTTGGGATGGACCATTACAAAATAAATCAATCATTAAAATAACTGTTAACAAAAAAATTATAACAGTTACTACAATAAAACTACTTACTTTACCGATTATTTTTAAAATTTTTTTCATATCATACCACTATTTTACTAAGAGAAATCCTTATTATATATAAAATATATCACAAAATTATCGTTTTGACAATGTAATTATGAAAAATTTATGATATTATTTATATAATAAAGGATGTGATATAGTGCATAAGAAAATCGTAGTATTTATTACTTTGTTATTAATTTTATTTTTCTCTAATACTTATGCTTTAGAAATAAATGATTTAACTGTTTTAATTAACAATCAAATAACCAAAAAGTTAAATGATCATCAATATACGACGAAAGAGGATATATCTAATGACTACACGATTAATATAAAAAGTAATACCTTAATTAATCATGTTTATATTATTTATGAATTAACAAGTGCAACGGGAACCTTAAGAATTGGTAATGAAAAACTTATAATCGGCAAAAATGGTTATTTACATGAATATATTGATGTTTCCAAATATGCTAGTAATGAAATCAGTATTAATTATGATAGTAATGTAACTATTTCAGAAATATATGTTTTTGATAATAATAATTTACCAACATGGGTACAACAATGGCAGAAATTAAAGCGTGCTGATTTAATGATAATGCCCACGCATAGTGATGATGAACATTTATTTTTTGCAGGATTGATTCCAACCTATTTAAATAAAGGGGCGAAAATTCAAATTGTTTATTTAACTAATCACAATGATAATCCCCAAAGATTACATGAACAATTAGATGGTCTATGGGCAACTGGTCTTACCTATTACCCGGTGATTGGGCTTATTCCAGATGCTTATTCGGTAACGCTGGAAGAAGCTTTAAAAAGTTTAACCAATAGTGGCTTTTCACTTGAAGATATAATTAAGTTTCAAGTTGACAATATAAGAAAATATAAACCTTTAATAATAGTTGGCCATGATGAAAAGGGAGAATACGGTCATGGACAACATATGTTAAATACCTATGCTTTAAAAAAAGCTTTAGAAAAGACAAACAATCAAACTTATTATAATAATTATGAAGTTTATGATGTTCCAAAAGTTTATCTTCATTTATATAAGGAAAAACCAATAATAATGAATTATGATATACCATTAGCCAAATATAATAATAATACAGCCTATGAAATATCTAAATTGGGTTATCAATATCATAAAAGCCAACATTATACTTGGTTCACAGACTGGTTGTTAGGAAAAAATAATACTTATAATAAAGCTACTGAAATAAAAAAATATAGTCCTACAGAATTTGGACTATATAAATCTTCAGTGGGTGATGATATTATGAAAAATGATATGTTGGAAAATATCCCTTTACGGAAAAACTACATTACCAGTGAGTTTACAATATATAAACTTTATAAAAAAGATAATATAGGTTTTTATTTAGTTATTGATGGATTACTTAACGTTTTATTAGTTATATCAATGATATTCTTAATAAAAGAATTAAATAATAATTAAGCTCTTTAATTACTTATTAATATAAAAATCAAAAATATTGGTCTTATTAAAGGTTAACTCATTGTTAATCAAAAGCTTTTTTAAACCATATTTTTCATTATATCCATAGATAGTGTTACCCTTAATAAAATAAAGATAATCTTCTCTTATAATAAGATTACTGATATCGGCCATCTTAAAAAGAATGACATCCTGATCATTTATGTGATGATACATAGTATTATCTTGATAATAATAACTTTCCTTGTCAGGATCTTCAAAAAGAAGATCTTCTTTTTTTAAGTCGTAAATATTAATTTCATGCCACTTCCCATCATAATACTTACCATTTAATGTTTTATTACCAATGATAGTTACTTCTTTCTTATTTAGATTAATTTCATATTGAACAAGTGTTTCACGATCAAATAAGTATACCTTGTTATCGACAATCCCATTAATATAAGCATCAAAGGATATATCATAATCGACAGTTAATTCTTTAATTTTCGCTTTTTTTATATCAATAAGATAAAATTTATTAAAAGTAAAACTACTGTTATAATCAGCCATTAAATATTGATTATTAACTAATATCCCTAATTTGTTGGTATATAAATCTTGTTTTAAAAATTTAACGGTTTGGTAACTATCACTAAAAAGATCTAATCCTTTATAATTCCATTTCATTAAATAAATATTTTCCATAATATTATCAGCATATACTTGATAATCTCGATAATTTTCAATATTATTACTATCAATAAAACTTAGATGCGGGTATTTGTCTTTAATAGTTTTAATAAATTGTTTTAACGGTTGATAATCTTTAAGACTGGAATAAGTCATTAATTTTTTATCTTTTTGACAAAGCATTTCATTATCAAAATCATCTTGATAAAGTGGCATCACACAACTAACAGTATTATCATCATAATAGATAAGATCGTGAATAATTTTTCGCTGTTTATGATAATTATTGATATTAATAAAAGGAAATGTTTCTTTATTTATTTTAATATTTAGATAATATTTTTTATTCTGATAAGTTTCTTCAATAATGAATTTATTACGATCTTTAATAATTTGATAATTAATATGATGATATTTTTTGAAAACTGTTCCTTTTAGAAAAATAACAATAATTATTACTACCAAAAAGAATAAAATTAATTTAATTATTTTTTTTCTTTTTTTCATACTACTCCTAACAGAAAAAGTCTACTATTTAGACTCTTTTTCTACTGTTCTATATTTTTTCTTCTCTTCCATCATGAAACTGGAAATAGCTGTTTCAATCTCATCAAGGGCTTTTTTATCAATACAAGATAATTTGACAACCTCTTTAATAGTATCAATATTAACACTACCCCATATTAAACCTGAAGCAAGATTTAAATCATTAAACATATCAGGGGTAATAGAATCCAGAAAATAACCAAATAAAACTCGTTTACGCCCAACTAAAATTCTTTTACTAGTTAAAGTAACAACACAAGTATTAAATATTTGATAGGAATTTTCCGTTTTTTGAGCCGTGAATACATAGAGAATTTTTTCATCAAGATTTAAAAATTCTTGAACGACACTGGCATTTTTTTTCAGACGCCAAGCAATTGTTGAAGGATATTTATTTTTAAAAGTTTTAACTAATTCATATACGGTCGCCATCTTTATTCTCCTATAATACCTAATTCTTTAAAGGCACTGATGATATCGGCACTACCTGTCAAACCTTTAAGAGCTTTAATAATACTATTATTCTTAGTTACCACTATGGTTGGGGTACCAAGATCGGTATAAGTTTCATCACTAGCAACAAAAGCATTATATTCCTCAGCCGTTAAACTATCAATGTTTAGATAATAGGCATTTAAATTGTATTCATATAAAACATGATAAAAAACGGGTGATTCTAATGTACAATATCCACAGGTTGGTCTAGCTAGATAGATAATATGGATATCATTAGCCTTTTTCAAATTATAGTATTCATCAATAGTAATGGTGGTAGCTTCTTTCTGTTCGGCTACGGGAATCTCTTGATAAAACTCATCCATAGGGTTAGCTGTTTTAACATTTTCTTTGCTAGCCAAATTGGAGATAACAAAAGTTCCAATTAATATTAATAAAACGATTATTGTAATAAGGATCTTTTTTTGCATATTTACACTTCCTAACATAATTTATTATATCATTTATCTCTTTTTAAGTAAAGAAATCTTACAGTTTTTCTAGTAAAGATATAAGATTAGCTAAGAACTTGTTTAAATAATTTAACAGGACTACGATATTTGATTGGTGGTAGGTAGTCCAGATACCTTTATGGTTAAACTTAGCTATTTGTTCTTCGGTTTCTAATTTAGCTAAATACTGATAATCTCCATAAACATATTTAATTTCCGCTAAACTTTCCCGGATTAACTTTTCTTGTAATAATTCTCCATCCACAAAGACCCAAACAAGTTCCCGATAATATTTATCTTGTTTAGTACTGGCTAAATCATATTCTACGGTAATGGTCTTCGCTTTCGTTAATTGATTGCAGGTATATTCCTTAGCTTCTTGACCATATGGTTCCTTTAGTTCCCTTGTATTAATGGCTAAGAAACGATATGAAGATGTTTTTCCCTGATAAGTAAATTTAGCTGTATCACCATCAATACAAGCATCTAACGTGACAACTTGTCTTTCTTTTGCTTGAACAGCTAAAGGAACGATTAAAAAAAGGATTACGATTAACTTCTTCATCTATTATCACCAACCTTATTGTATCATATTATTCTTAATAGCAGCATATATATGTTAAGAAAAGAGGATTATATGAAAAATATTAAAATTGGCATACCGCGAGCCCTTTTATATTACCAATATAAAGACTTGTGGTTTACTTTTTTTAACGAATTAAAGTGTCCGATTATTGTTAGTGATAAAACTAATAAAGAGACGATTAAAGAAGGTAGTAAATATTTAATTGATGAATCCTGCTTATCAATGAAAATATATATAGGACAAGTATCAAATCTCGTGGAGAGAGTTGATTATTTATTAGTGCCTAGATTAATCCATTTAAAGAGAAAAGAAAAATTGTGTACTAATTTTTCTGCTTTATATGATTTAGTGCATAATATTTTCCCAGAGGTTAAAATTTTAAACTATAACATTGATACCAAAAAGTGTCTTTTCCCTTTTGTAGAATTTATAAAAATGGGGCGAAAAGTTGAGCACAATCTTTTTAAAGTTGTAATAGCGTATATAAAAGCCATAAGGTTTGAAAAAAGAAATAGACATAAAAAAATCATTAAACAACGACATTTATTAGAAAATAATAATCTAAAAATTCTTTTAGTCGGTCATCCTTATAATTTATATGACAAGTTAATTGGCGAACCAATTGATCGATTCCTAAAAAAGAATAATGTTAATGTCATATATTCAGATTTATATGATAAAAAAAGATTAAAAAAAGAATATAAAAAGATTTCTACTTCGATATACTGGACATATAGTAAAGAATTAATGGGATCGATTATTCATTATAAAGATAAAGTGGATGGGATTATTATGATAACCACTTTCCCCTGTGGAGTTGATTCGTTAACTAATGAAATGTGTCTTAGGAAAGTTAAAGATACACCCATTACTAATATTGTAATTGATGATTTAGATAGTGAAGCTGGGTTAATTACCAGACTAGAGAGTTTTATCGATATTATTAAAGAAAGGAAAAATAATCAATGACCGAACAAATTGTTAGTTTTCCTCATCTAGGAGAATACCATATACCCATTGAGTATTTATTAAGAAAATTACTTAAAGTTAAGGTTATGGCTGCTCCCCCTATCACTAAGAAGACCATTGAGTTAGGAGAAAAGTATAGTCCTAGTTTTGTTTGTTTACCCTTTAAATATAACCTTGGTAATTATATTGAAGCCTTGGAGAATGGAGCAAATGTTTTAATGCAAGCTGGTGGGGGTTGTCGATATGGATACTATGCTGAGGTGCAAGAACAAATATTAAAAGATCTAGGCTATGAATTTACTTTTTACAATCTCATGGATAAGGGCCATCTATCTTTAATATCGTTATATAAAGTATTTAAAAAGCTCAACCATAAATTACGAATTTATAAATTTATGCATTATTCTTTTATTACCCTATTAATGATTAATTACTTGGATAAAATGGATAACTATATGAGGTTAAATATTGGTTTTGAAGTACTAGAAAATAGTTTTAATAATCTCAAAAAGAAAATGCAAACTGAGTTTACTAAAACAGATAGTATCTGGCAATTAAGAAAAAGTTATTTAAAATATAAAAAGTTGTTTCATCAAATACCGATTAAAGATAAAAGTAATTGTATGAAGGTAGGTATTATTGGTGAATTATACACTTCCATGGAACCATTTGCTAGTTATTATTTAGAAAAAGAATTAGCTAAAATGAATATTGAGGTAAGAAGATTTACCAATGTAACCTATTTATTGATTGTTAAAGCTTTAATGAAAAAAAGGATTCTCCGCTTTAGTAAAAAATATTTAAAATATACTATTGGAGCGGATGGTGCAGATAATGTAGCACGAGCTAAATACCTAGCTAATCAAGGTTATGAAGGCTTAATTCATATTAAACCTTTTGGTTGCACACCTGAGGTAACCGCTATTCCTATTATTCAGAAAGTTTGTGCCGATATGAATATTCCCATTATTTACTTTTCTTTTGATACTTCTACTTCCGAAATTGGTATTAAAACGAGATTGGAAGCATTTTATGATATGTTAAAAATTAGAAAGGACAAAAATTATGACAAGAGGCTACTTAGGGATTGACATTGGTTCTATTTCAACTAAAGGCGTTATTATTGATGAAGATAATAAAATTCTAGCAAAAGATTATTTATGGACCAAAGGAAATCCACTAATGGCTGTTAAAGATTTATTAACGAAACTTGATAATCAAATTAAAAATATGGATATTGAAGTGGTTAGTGTCGGAACAACAGGATCAGCCAGAAAATTGATTGGAACCATGCTAGATGCGGCAATCGTTAAAAATGAGATAACGGCCCATGCTAGTGGAACTACTTCTTTATATCCTGATGTTAAAACGATCTTTGAAATTGGAGGACAGGATTCAAAAATTATTTTAATAGAAAATGGCATAGTGGTGGATTATGCCATGAATACCTTATGTGCTGCCGGAACAGGGGCTTTTTTATCTAGTCAGGCTAGACGACTAGATATTAATGTAGAAGATTTTGGGGATATCGCTCTTACTTCAAAAAATAAAGTGAAAATTGCCGCTCGTTGCACCGTCTTTGCGGAATCGGATTTAGTCCATAAAGCGCAGATGGGCTATAAAAAAGAAGATATTGTGGCCGGACTATGCCATAGTGTAGTCATTAATTATTTAAATAATGTTGGTAAAGGAAAAAAGATTAAACCGCCAATTATTTTTCAAGGTGGGGTTAGTAAAAATAAAGGCGTGGTTAAAGCTTTTGAAGAAGTAACTAAAGAGCATATTATGGTTGATCCTAACGGTCATTTAATGGGAGCTTTAGGGGTAGCTATTCTGGCCAGAAAAAGCGGTATTATCAAAGAATTTAAGTTCAATATTATTAATTATAATTTTAAAACGGAAGCTTTGGAATGTGGCAAATGCCCCAATAATTGTGAAATTATTTGTATAAAGAGAGATGAAGAATTAATTGATGCCTGGGGTAATCGTTGTGAGAATGGTTCTTTAACAAAATAAAGGGAAGATCATCTTCCCTTTTCCCTTTTGTTCTTCTTACAAAAACCGTCTCCGGTATTATCATTATATGTTATATATGTAAAGTTAACAATAATATACACTTTTTTGTTTTGCTATTTACGTAAAACAATAAAGGAACCATTGTTCCTTTATTGTTTTACGACTAGTTATATATTTTTATATTTTTTCCTCTTTAACAAACAATTCAAACACTTTAATGCCTTTCTTTAATAAACAATTAAATTTTTGATAAAATTATTCCATAACCTATAAGATTGAATATATATTGAAAAAAGTTAATAAATCAACTTTTCTCAATTATTAAAATATAATAAATCATATTCAAGCGAAGGTGTTATTCTAATCGGTAGACCCGAATTAGGATAATAATCATTTTCTTTAGTAAGACAAGTATCCTTTTTACATTCTAAATCAATATATCTTTTTTCACCAGGATAATTATTATCATAAACACCTATATAGTATAAATTAGGATTTTCTATATCTTGAACTAAACTTATTGCATTTATTGCATGAAAGTCTACAGAAATCACAGGAGCATCTTTATCTTTCATTCTAGTTATTAATATATTTATAAATGCCGGCCCGCCACTATATTTTATAGTTTCAGTTCCTAAAACACTTTTCATCCATAATAGAAAGTTTAAACTTGAGGAATAGTGACTTACCGTATTTTGTTTAATAAATCCTGCATATATTGCATTTAACATTTGCTTATCATCATTTTCAATAACATTACTTGTTTGCATAATATCTTCATTAAGTAATATATCAACATAAGTAGAATAATTAAATCCATATTCTTTTATCTGTTCTGCCTTATCTAAACTAGTTTTCACAGCTTCCACATATTCATAAATACCTGACCTTTCAATTGCAGAACGATATATCGGATTATATACTAGTGAATCATTTTCAAGAACTCTTAAATCTGCTGGGTTTTCTTCTTTAAAATATTCAAATCCAAAAGTATATTTTAATTCATTCGTTTTTAAAGTGTAATCATATAGATTAGTATAATCCTTAAAATAAGTATTAGTTAAATCATAAGCATAAGAGGTGTTTTTACCGGCAGTTATTCTTCCTACTTTTAATGGTAATACTTTTTTGTAATATAATTGTGCAAATGTAGCCATGCCATAACAATGACCACCATTTGATAAATTAGTTCCATAGTTTGTAAATGAAAAACCATCTCTATTCACTATAAAACCACTATCAGCTATAAGTATACCATCAGTTTCATTATCATCATCTATATTCACTAAATCATTATTTAATTCTGTTCCAATGCTGTCAAACAGTTCAGTTAAACCACTTGCATTAGCAGAAGAATAAAATTTGCAGCCTGTACCATTTGATATATTAGCAAGTGGAGCGTTATACGATCCTCCTCCAAAACCAATTGTACATATCCTAATATTACTATCTACTGCTTTGTTAATTATTTTTTTAGAATTACTATTCAACGAATCATCTTGTCCATCAGTTAAAAGAACTATATATTTATAATCACTATCTTTTGAAAATTCTTCTATACCACTTGTTAAGGCGTTAGTTATATTAGTTCCTTCTTGACTAGTAATAAATTTGCCATACATGTTTTTTAGTTTTGACTTTATTGAACCGACTTCACTGCCAATTGATAAAGCATTCGCATAATCATTTCTAAATTCAGATAATCCCATTTGATAATTACTTTTTTCTAATTTTGTTACTAATTCGCTTGTTACTGTAAATCTTTTGCCCGTAGAATCAAACCCATCTAATTCTGTTTCGCCAAACAAACCGCCTGGATTCTCTTTCCCTGTAATTTCTGCATATTGTTCATCAGTATATAAACTCCATGAATTATCAAGAATAAATAATATTTGAGTTGTGGGCGTTTCTTTAACTAATGTTAAATCACCCACTACATAATGGGAAAAATGTTTCAATGTAGTTGTTATAGTTTTATTTATTTTATCAATAGTTGTTTCAATTTTTTCATACTTATTTTCTTTAACATTATAATAGTAAATTGATAAATTATCCTCGTTTAAACCATATTTTGCTAATTCTTCCATAGTATATGGTATTGTGATTGTCGCTTCTGTCATAGTAGCTTGAGTATAAAAGGTGTATAACTTGTTTATTAACCCTACTTTGTTACTAATTTTTGTATTTTCATTGATTACAGCTATCGTACTATCTATATCGCCTGTTCCGGTAATCTTTATACTAATATTATTTGAATTAATATCATAAGTTCCCTGTTCATATTGTTTTGCTTTTTGATTCCACTCATCATCAATTTCAACTTCATAGTCTTGATCTGAAGCTAATTCTTTATTAATAATATCAAAGGGAATTACATTATATGATTTACTTATTTTTTTCAGTTTGTAAGAAGCTGTTATTTTGCAATTACCAACATCTTCGGTTAAGTTCCATACAAGTTCTAAACCATCTCTTTTTATCTCACCACAATTAGTAGTATATTTTATTTTATCAATATTTTTTTCATCAGAAAAATTTATACCTAATTTTATATTAGTTTGAGTTACAATTGTCAAATCTTGTGCAGAATATTCTTTATTCCAACTTAGTCTTGCAAATCCAACTAAATAATTAAAAATAACTAATCCTGCTATTAAAAGAACTAAACAACTTACACTAATAATACATTGCTTTTGGTTCCTTACAACAAATTCTTTTGTTTTATTTAACAATGGTTTTATAGGATTATTTCGGGCAAGTTTTTCTGATAATAACTGACTTGTTGTTTGACTAACTTGCTGTTGCTGATTTACAAACTCATTTGTAACATTACCAAATTTTTTTGGTTTTTCGACTTGTTGTTTTTCAATTTTAAAACCACATTCTGAACAAAAATCCGCATTTAAATTAATATTTTTCCCACATTCTGGACAAAACATATTTTTCACCTCTTTATTCTATATAACTATTGCAGTATTCGCATCTTCCAATTTTTTCAACTAATTTGTTATTAGCGTAACAATTAGAACACTTAACCACTCTAATATGTTTTTCTGTTTCTTTGGCCTTTTCTTCATTCTTTCTTTTATCTTTAAGAACATCATATATTCTATTTTCTTCAATAGACAACTGGAAGATATCTTCTTTTAGTCAGGGTCTTAATGTCATTAATTACTTTATATTTACTTAAATTCATTTTTTTAGCAATCTCATCTAAATTTTCAATTTCTTTGTTAACAATTATGCTAATATAACGGCGATATTTTTCGCCTTTATATTTTTGAAAAAATGAGATTATTAAAACAATGAATCCTAATATAAAAAGACTAATTGCTGAAGAAAAAGTTTTTTGACCTACTGTAAAAACTTTCTTTTGTATTACTATTATAATTTGAGTAATCCATATTTATCTATCTCTGTTCTTTCAAACTTAAACTTCTTCTACAATATTTACAATTTGTACCTGATTCAGTTAATATATTATCTGCACCACAATGTGGACAATGTACTACTTGAGTGTTTTTAGCTTTTTCTTGCTTGATTTTCATTTCTATATCATTTTTACTACGATTTTCAGCATCAATTTGTTCTCTTGCACTTATAAATGTCTTTAAATAATTAGAAATTTTATCAATTAACTTTCTTAATGCAAGAGATATTATTAAGAATACTATTCCAACACTAATTAAAAATTTACTGTAATTCAATAAATTAGGATAAATATCAGAACTAATAATCATATCTAAATAGGGAATATTAACACTTTTAATTGGTACTAATTCTAATACTTTTTTTATACTTATTGGTATTAAAATTAGTACCCCAATGATAATTAAACCTACAGAAGTGGAAAAATATTTCTTTCTACTATAAACAAAATATCTCATAATAATCAAACATACTCCAATAAACGGAAGGAAGTAACCTACCACTATTATGATAGGGAGGCTAAACAAAATTTTTAATATATGATTCATTTTTTCACCCCCTTATTATTAAGAATATTATATCATATATTTGTGAGAAAAATAAAAAGATTATTTCAAAATCGAAACCAATCTTTTTACTGTAATTTTATTCAAATTCGATAGTATCTATAATAGTATGAAATTCATCTTTTGCCATTTGTTGTTCTTCGTTGCTTAATATGTTTTTCGGGATCTTTAGTATTATTTCATAATAAACTTTGCTTTCAGAACTACCATCAAATTTTCCCATATATTCAGTATAATAAGATTCATAATAAGTAGATGATGATTCACCTAATATTTTATACATAAATAGGTTATTGGATAATTTAATAATTGCAGGATCAGTTATTTGATACCATCTATTTAATTTGGTTTTTACATCATTTTCATTCGTTGGTGTTAATTGATTCGTTTGAAAAAGAATCATTGCAGTATCAACTTCTTCATAATTTTCTAATTCTCCACCATTTTTTGAAAATATATAAACAGTATCTATTTCCATTGCTCCAAAACTATCTTTACTATCCCAGAAATTTGTTGGATTAGTTTTTTTAAATTTTATCTTTGCTCCCAAAATATCTAATGCAGTAAAATTCTCTGAAACGATAATATTATTTGTTTTTTCATTGTTATTTTCTCCATCATTTAAATTATTGTTTTTTAAAAGAGAACACCCACTAACAAAGAACACTAACAATGTTAAAAATCCAAAAGTTTTAATTAATTTTTTTATTTTTTTACCTCCTAATACCTTATTTTTTGTAATTTATACTTACTTTTTCACTTATTCATCTTCAATATAAATTTGTTTGAACTCAGTATTGTAATAAAGTTTTTTACCATCTTTAAAATATAATCATATAAAATGTTTTTCATTATTATTATCATTAACTGTTTGCATAGGTTGTTTTTCAGGTTGTTGAAAATTATTATTTTGAATAGTTTGATTCTGTATTGATGCTCCACACTTTATACAAAACTTTGAACCATCATTATTAATCGATCCACAATTTTAACAAGTCTTACTACTCATTTTCTTGCTCATCACTAGATTCTGAAACTTTTTTAATAAATCCTGCAAATTGATTTTGTTCGGTTAACATATCTAACATATTCCTACCTGTGCTTTGGCCACTAACACTTGTATTATTAGCACCTTGTATTCTAGGATTTGTAAGACCTGTTCTCCTTTGAATTAAATTATCGTATTTGCTCAAATTTTCCATGTTGGATTTAGTTTCAGATTCATAGTTATGTCTTGCATTTGAATTTCTATATTTTGCATAAAATATAAAGAAATAAATTATACCTGCAAGAGCAAATATCCAATTATTATCAAAATCAACAAATAGCATAGCAATAATCCCTAATATTTCTACTAAGAATGACACTAAGAATAACTTTGGCATGTGTATTGGCACACTTCCCATAGTTTCTTTTGTTCTAGCATTTACTGCAACATAATGGAGCAATTTATTATTACCTTTTACTTGTTGATAACTATATAGCCACACTGGTAAATATGCTGCTTTCCATTGTTGACCTTTAACATCTAATTGCTCAGTTCCCCAAGCGACTCCTCGATCATATTCTTTTAAAGTTTCATTTGCTTTAAATTTGGCAACATCTTTTGCTTGGTTATCTACTAAACTTTTTAATTGTTCAATATTTGTATCACGTTTTTCTGATGTATAGCCTCTTAAATAATTTGCATCCCATTTAACAGCCTTTTCTATATCAAAAGGCATAATAGCATTAATAACATTATTTGTTTTATTTGCTGATTTATTATTTAATTTATCAGCACTCGATTCCACTGTTAATCCCGTAACAGTTATATCAAATTCACGACTTACATCATATAAATCTGCATCATAATATCTTCTTTGACTATCGCCACTACCACGAGTGTAAGTTCTAATTAATTTTTCACCTTGTCCCCTTAAAAATGAATGAGCATTAATATCAACTACCATATATGGTAAATATACTCCCATAATATTATTAGTTGTAAATTCTTTTTTGAATTTTGGATGAGCAAAAAACTTTCTCTTTCCTACAAATTTTTCTATTTCTTTTTGGGCAGCATCTTTTGTTAAAGCAAAAGGTAATACTACATCTGGTACAGCACCATTTGGAATTTGTTGATTAACTGATAAAGTATTTCTACACCAATGGCAACGTGCTTGAGTAGCTTCACTTGTATCAATAACTACTTCAGCTGCACAACTACTACATTTTAAAGTCAAGACTTGATTAGTATCCGCAACAATATCACTAGCACCTGAGCCTACTACTTGCCCTTCTAATTTGCTTATATCTGTTTCCAATCCTGCCACTGTTTCAGGTGCAAATTCGTGTCTACAGAAATTACATCTTAATTGTCCATTATTTACATTAAGGGTAATTTCTGTTGCTCCACATTTCGGACATTTATTTTGACCATCTTTAGCTCCTGTATCTGTTTGAACAACTCTTGGTGTATTTAGATCGGGAGACGGTTGGGTAGTTATGTCCTGATTTGGTTGTTTTACTAATTCATCTAAATTATTGCTATCTTGCATAAATTTAGCCTAGAAGTTTTGCTTTTTGTGCATCAAAATCTTCTTGGGTTATTATTCCTGCATCCAATAGTTTTTTAAGTTCCGTTAATTTTGCATAAGGGTCTTCTGTCGTTGGTTGTGTTTGGGTAGGTGTTGGTTGTCCTCCAATAAACTGAGATTGAGGAGTTCCTTCTGTAGGTTGTTGCATACTACCCATCATTCCTCCTGCTGCATTCATTCCCATACCCATGAAAGCCATTCCTGCTCCGCCACCATTTTCGCCTGCTGATTGCATACCACGAGCAACTGATTGTTGCATAAAGGAATTACCTCTAGCTCCAGATAAAGCATCTGCTTTTTTAACATCACTTAATAAAGCCTTAGTATCTTCATCGTATTCAATTGCTGCGATAGTAACTTTTTCTATTATAAGACCACGATCTGTTTTCCACTTATAAGCTTCTTCAACGGCTTGTGACATTGATTGAGCAAATCCAATTGAATCTCCTTGAATTTTAGCAATACGATTTCCCTTGCTAGGATCATTTGTGTAATTAGAAAAGGCTGCTGCTAAACTTCCTACTACTTCGCTAAATAGTTGTTCTCCTGCTTGATTATCCATATCTGCAAAATCAAAAATTGGTGCTCCTGGTTGTAAGTATTTTGTTGGTACGAAGTTTTTTAAAAATAATATTGGATTTTCTATTTTTATATTATATGTTCCTCTTGTAACTGCTCCAACTTGTGCTCCTAAATAAGCATCATCCCAATATATTTCTGATTGAGTTCCAAACTTGTTATTTGGAATTGGTTTTAAATTAATATAAAATGCCAACTGTTGTGCTCCTGGTTGTCCACCAAATTTAAATCTGTCCCATGCTTGTCCTATTGTTGGTGCTAAAATTCCATCACCTGCAAATAATGATTTTGAATTTGGATCATCCGATCTAAATTCAAATCCTCCCGGTTCCATAATACAACCAGTTATTGCACCATCTTGAATCGTAACAAGTGCAGTTCCCTCTGGAACTACAATTTTACTTCCATTACTAATGATATTTTCAGATCCCTTTGTGTTTTCACCACGCCCTGCGTTTATTCCTTGTGGAACAGCTTGAAAAATTGCAACTGTATCTGTAATATCTGCTCTTGGAACATAAAAATCCTTCCATTGATCTGCAAATGTTCCCCCTAGCGCTCCTGAAAATGCTTTAATAAATCCCATAAATAAACCTCTTTCCTTTTTTATTTTTTTCATTATTTGGATTTTTGATTTGAATTATAGTACAGCTTTTATAGATGTTAGTAAAATACTCACTTAAAATACATTTAATCTAATAGTTATTTCCTATTATTTTCATATAATTTTAATGCGCTTCATTTCATCAAATCAACACCCTTATTTTGCGTTTCTATAATTCACTATCATATAGATTTTACCATAATTTTGAAAAAACTACCACTATTTGTCTTAATTTATATAAAAATACACTTAAGATGGATAAATAATGTAGGTTCTTACCGTACTATCATTATTGGTAATAATATAGATTTTAGTAGAGAAGATACAAATTATGTTTACAGGTAAAAACATTAAAAAGGCCTGAAAATTAAAAGGTTTAACCAAAATATAATTGGCCGATCCAATAAATTATTCACCTGGTCTTGTTTCAAATATGGAAAGCTCTATTTATCAAATTTTCTCCTTAGGAACATTATGGAAAATATTAGTAACACTTAACACATATTTACACTCCTTTTTTGTATAAAAAACTAGGGATGTTTTTTTCCCTAGTCATAATTTTTTATTAAGATTAAAGTTGAATAGTTTCCTTACCACCCATATATGGTCTTAGTACTTCAGGAATATTAATACTACCATCAGCATTAAGATTATTTTCTAAAAAAGCAATTAACATTCTAGGAGGAGCAACTACGGTGTTATTAAGAGTATGGGGATAATATTTACCCTTTTCACCATTTACGCGAATACCTAATCTTCTTGATTGAGCCTCCCCTAAAGTTGAACAAGAACCTACTTCAAAATATTTTTCTTGACGAGGACTCCAAGCCTCAACATCTAAACTTTTAACTTTTAAATCAGCTAAATCACCGCTACAACATTCTAAAGTTCGAACGGGAATATCTAAGCTCAGGAATAGTTCCACCGTATTTTGCCACATTTTATCATACCATTCATCAGCTTCTTCTTGCTTACAAATAACAATCATTTCCTGCTTTTCAAATTGATGAATTCGATATACTCCGCGTTCTTCAATACCATGAGCACCAACTTCTTTTCTAAAGCATGGAGAATAACTAGTTAAAGTCAAAGGTAACTCCTTTTCGGCTAAAATTTGATCTTTAAAACGGGCGATCATGGAATGTTCACTAGTACCAATAAGGTATAAGTCTTCTCCTTCAATTTTATACATCATATTTTCCATTTCGGTAAAACTCATTACGCCATTAACAGCAGCAGCATTTATCATAAAAGGAGGGATAACATAAACAAAGCCTTTATTAATCATAAAATCCCTAGCATAAGTTAAGATAGCTGAATGTAAGCGGGCTATATCTCCAGTCAGATAATAAAAACCATTCCCACTTACTCGTCTGGCGGCATCTAAATCAATACCATTTAACTTCTCCATAATATCAACATGATATGGTATTTCAAAATTAAACTGTCTTTTAACCCCAAAAGTAGCGCGTTCAACATTTTCACTATCATCTTTACCAATAGGCACATTCTGATCAATTATTTGCGGTATTTGCCTCATAATCTCTTTAATTTTATTCTCCAGATCAGCTTCCGTTATTTCCAAACTACTTATCTTATCGGAGAGATTATTAATATTAGCTTTTATCTCCATCGCTTTAGCTTGTTCGCCGTTACGCATTAGTAAACCAATTTCATCACTAAGATTATTTTTTTCACTTCTTAAATTATCGGCTTCTACTTTAATTTGACGATATGCAATATCTAGTTCATAGACTTCATCAACTAGTGGTAATTTACTATCTTGAAATTTCTTCTTAATATTTTCTTTTACTAATTCTTTATTTTCTCTGATTAAATTAATATCTATCATTTTATCTCCTCCAAATCTCCATTAATGATAATAGGATTAAAGCCAATTATTTCATCTTTTAACATACCTTCAGGGATATCATTATACATATAAATATCCTTTCCTAATCTAAAAGCATCATACATTTCTAGGAAGGTTGCTCCCCCAATATAGTTTTTAGCACTATCTTTATCAAAATTCAAGACTAAAACCGCATCCATTTGGCTAATTATTTCTTCACTTTGTTTATACATTGCTGACTTAAATTTTTGATGTTCCCTGCGACCAAGTTCAATATATCGTGATTCAGTGGCCGGATCTTCATAACAATTAGGTAAATAAATCGTAAATCGTTTCTCTAACTTGGCCTTAATGTCAGGAATACGATCATAGAATCTCTTACTACATATAATAAATAACTTTTTCACGTTTCCTCCTTAAAAAGAAAAAGAGAATGATATAAGGAGTGCTATCGCACGGTACCATCCTCTTATTTAACTTAATTAGATAACGGCTTTTAACCGGAAATAGTTGGCTATCCCACTCTAAGGTAGAAATTTATAAAATATTTTATTAGTTCGCACCAACCACTAACTCTCTAGATAAATATTCTTATAAATTATATCCTTATCACCATTTTTATAACTGTTGGTTTAATATTAACATCTTACACCTTTTTTGTCAAACTTTTTCCAAGACCTTTTAATACAAATGAACTATCTTCATCTATAACCACTAAGATAATCACTAACATTTGATGCTTTTGAATTATTGTTTCCTTCATAAGCACTATGATCATAAGCAATAATAGAAAGATATATAAATGGTAAGATAGCGGTACGAAGAGCAAAACCAATTGACTTACCAAATTTAATAGCCAACATATAATTAGCAATCATAATCATGACATTACTTACTCCAGGTATAAGACATAACCAACCTGGTATTTCTACAAGTTCAAAAAGAACCCAGTTATTATATATTGGTATAAATGCAATCCATCCTTGTCTCCTAGCTTTTTGAAAAATTTTAAACTTAAAAAACAATGTTAAAATATGCAAAACTATTGCAATGATGAAAATAAATATGATTCCATTTCCAAATGATTCATACATCAGATTTTCACCTCCACTAATTTGGTCATGATTTTCTTATTATTAATAACATTATAACAATCTTCTTTATTTATTACAATAAAATTAAAAGAGACTTATCGAGCCTCTATAATTAACTTTATTGCCGTTCTTTCTTCCCCATCAATATTAATATCGGTAAAAGCTGGAATACATACTAAATTTTTACCACTAGGGGCGACAAATCCACGCGCAATAGCTACGGCCTTGATGGCTTGATTTAAAGCTCCCGCTCCAATAGCTTGAATTTCCACAGTTCCTTTTTCTCTAAAGACATTAGCTAAAGCTCCCGCTACGGAATTAGGGTTTGACTTACTAGATACTTTAAGTGTTTCCATATAAATAAATTCCTCTCTTTCTACATTTTAAATATATGAGGAAAAGTTAAATATATGAAACAATTATTAATTTAAATACATGATATCAATATCTACATAATTATCTTTAATACCATCAACATGACCATTAGAAGTCATTTGCCAAAGAAGATATTTTCCTTGGTAATTAGTTTCACTAGTATAATGCGCTAGCCATATATGACAATCGGAAATAGTCCAGATTCTTTCTAAGCGATTTTTACTACTATATAACATCGGACTGTATCCTTTAGCTGTTACTTCTTTTAGAAAAGCCTCAGCAATTAAGTTAAGATCAACTAAATTAATATCTAAATAATTAAACTGACTCCAAATTTCCCAATCAAAAGAAATGGGTAAATTGATCGAATAGTCTTTAATATTGTTCATAATCCAATTAACTTGATTAGTAGCTTCATTAGTAGTCTTAGCATAAGAAAAATAATATAACCCAACATCTAATCCTACCGATAAAGCTCCTTCAATATTATCTTTAAAATGAGAATCAAGATAATTATCACCATTGATGCCATCTTGTCCACCAATCTTAATAATAACAAATTCTACTCCGGCAGCTTTTACTTTATTCCAATCAATGTCGCCTTGCCATTTGGAAACATCAATACCAATCTTGGTAATCGTATTTTTATAATTAGTTATAACATCACTAAATTCGATGGTCATAATTTCTTCCGGAGTAGTTTCCTTTTCATTAACATATAAAAGAAAATCAATACTAGTATTATTACCACTACTATCGGTAGCTTTAATATTTAAAGGGTATTTCCCAACTTTGTTTACATCATAAGAGCCGGTTATTTGACATTTTATATCGCGATCATAGTTATCAGCACACATAATATTATCAATTAAATTTCCCGGATAATTAACATTAATACTATAGGAATCTTTTACCCAGATTAGAGGACTGGTGGTATCCACTATTTTAATAGAAAAACGGGAAGAAACTTTTTTGTTATATTCATTGATAAAAGAAAACTCGACCTCAGTAATACCTAACTTAGTGGTATTTATCTTTTCTTCTTTAATAATTTTTCCTTGAATACTTTTGATAAAATGGGCAGGATAGACTTTACTGCCATATTCAATGGTTAAACTATCGATCAGTTCATAGTGATTAGCAACATGCGTCGTGCGGTAATGTTTATAGTATGCTGCCCCTAATACTACGATTAATACTAAAGGGGTGATTAATAGATATTTTTTTGGCATATTATTCTCCTAATAATTATATTAATAATATAAAAAACAAACGTCATACTAATGATGTTTGTTTTACTAATTAAAAGTCGAGTGTTTCGATCTCTTCTTTTTCGGGAGCCTTAACAAAGCTTTCCCCTGGAACATTAGATAAATTAGGTTCACTAGCTTCGGCTACGGGAGTTACTTCAACAGCGGGAATTACTTCTTTAACCGGTTCCACAGTAGGCGCAGGTTCCATAATTGGCGGAGTTGGTTCAACCGGAGCTGCTTCAGTTACTGGGGTTATCGGAACAACTGGCGTAACATCAACAACGGGTTTTATCTCAACTGGAGGGACCTGGTTAGGCATTATAGCAGTTGGTTCATTTGTGGGAATATTAGGCATAACTGGTGCTTGATAAGGCGGTACGTCATTCATATTGTTATTTATATTATTATTATTATTGCTATTGTTATTTATATTGCTATTAGCATTATTAGTATTATTATTATTAGTAAAATTATTAAAATCAGGATTGGTATTAGGAACTGGATTCATGACTATCGTGTTATCAATACCTAACGGTTTAAGAGAAGATTCATTCTGAGGTTGACTAAAAGACGGTTTATTAAGATCAGTATTTGGATTATTAATACCAAAATTGGTTGGCACGGGATTAACCGCCGGTTCTGTAGAAACATTATTCATATTAAATGTTTCTAAATTATCGCCTGCTTCTTTCGCCTTTTTTGGCCTAGAGGTTACAATAAAAATCACTAAAGCCACAATTAAGAGTAATACCCCACTCCCAATTAAGATTCCCGGTATCGAAGTAAGCCATTCGATTATATTATCCATATTTATCACCCATTTCTATTCTATATATACTATGATACCAAATTTAGAAATATTTTGCAATTATATTTTTTTTTTTACATTTTTTTTAAAATGGGCGATCTTTTTGACAGTTTATTTTTATTAATTAGCGTTATTTATTTATTTTCTTTTATTTCTATTATATAATTAATATAGGTGGTATTATGAAAAAACAGAGCTTACATATATTATTAGGTATATCTTTAATGACAACTTTAATCTATTTTATTTATACAGTTATCAAGAGTATGCAGATAGCAAATCAGATAGCAACGATGATAAGTATTTCTTTATTATGTTTATTTGTAAGTGTTTTTGTTGGTTCAGCTTTTATTAATAAAGATAAAAAAAGTAAATATCTTTTGGTAGCGTCTATTTTGATTACCTGCTACAGTACTTTTAATTTATTATATGATATAGGCATTATTAGACTGCCTAATCAAGGAATAGTTGATAATTATTATAATAAATCTTTGACCGAAGCCATTAAGTGGGCAAGTAAAAATAATATAACATTAAATCAAATATATGAAAATAGTGATAGTATTGATAATTACCATATAATCAGTCAGAATGTTACTCCTGGTACGCTAACTAAGAAGATTAAAGAAATGACCATAACAGTGTCTATCGGACCAGATTATGGCAAGGAAGTTACCATTCCCAGTATGATTGGTTGGACCGTTGATGAGGTTATTAAGTTTGTTGAGGATAACCACTTGAATAATATCGTCATTGATTTTACGATGGCGACTAATGAAAAAGATACGATAATATCTCAGGTTGGATCAGGTAGTATGAAAAGAAATGACTATATCTATTTAGTAGCGTCTTTAGGAAATGAAGAGATTACAGAACCAGTCACAATGAGTGATTTAACCAATAAGAGTACTTTTTATGCCGTTACTTGGTTAAAGAGAAATGGTCTAAAATATGAACTAGCTTATGATTATAGTAATAAGATAATGAAAGATCATGTCGTTAAACAAAGTATTGCTAAAGATAGTAATGCTAATCCGGTTTCAGATATTATTAAGTTAACGATCTCCAAGGGTGGTAAAATTACCGTACCTGATTTACTAAATATGACAATTGAAAAAGTAACCCAGTGGATAATAAACAATCGTTTAAAAATTAGTTTTACTGATCAATATGATGAAAAGATAAAAATAGGTAAAATTATATCAGCTAACTATAAGAAAGGTGATATTGTTGAAGAAGATACATTAATTATGGTCGTTGTATCTAAAGGAAAACTGATTATGCCTTCTTTCGATAACGTGAATAGTTTTATTGATTGGGCAACCAAATATAACGTTCCTTATCAAGAAGATTATCAATTTAATAATGATGTTGATCAAGGTCAAATAATAAAGTTTTCCATTAATAATGGAGAGACGATTAAAACTGGAGATACAATAACGGTATATATATCTCAGGGAGAACCGGTCACGGTACCTAATTTTATCGGTAAAAGTAAAACGGCTATTACTAAAGAATGTGGTAATTTAGGCTTAAGCTGTACTTTTGTTTATGGCAATTATAGTGAAACGGTCGCTAAGGATATTGCTACTAATCAATCGAAAACTTCAGGAAGTGAAGTGGTCAAAGGAACTAATATATCCATTACGCTTAGTAAGGGCATCTTAGAAAAGACTAATGTACCTAATTTAATTGGTAAAACGAAAGCCGAGGCTTCAGCTGCTTGTTCGACAGCGGGAATAACCTGTAATTTTGTATATGAAGCTAGTTATAGTAGTACTCCTCTTGATCAAGTAAAGAATCAATCGATAGCAGCGGTCACTAAAGTTGTTAAAGGTTCAAGTATGACGGTTACGCTTAGTAAAGGACCAGCTAAAGTTTATACCATTATTATTCAAGAAACGTGGGTCAGTCCTGGTAATCCCGCGACAACCAAGAGTACTATTCAAAATAAACTTACAACTGCTTGTCCTGGAGTTACATTTAACTTTGAATATAGAACAGTTAATACTGGTATTGGTAATATTCATCCTGATTCTCCGATTAAACTTGGTAGTAACACCTTTACCCAGGGTCAAACATATACGATTATTATTGGTAATTAGAAGTCAAAAAAGACTTCTTTTTTCTTAAGAAAAAAGGAATCATAACCATATGATTCCTCTTTCGTCGTCAAATGTAATACACTCTAGACAATTAATATTATGCGATTAACTTTATTCTATGACTAATTCCATTCTAAAGCGTTTAGTATCGACTCTTCTTAAAGAATAATTCTTGCTGTTAATGGTCATGGTTTGATTAAAGGTACGATAAGATAAATCAACCAATTCCCCGTAATCAAAGAAGCTACCAACCCCGGTTTTAACATATATCGCATAAGTTCCTTTAGGTAGATCTTTAATATCTAAAGAAGCTTCATACCAGGTTTGGGTCTTATCAAAACCATCGGGAGCCCGAAGTTCAACGGTATAATCACCAGTTGTGATTGATCCAACATCATAGGTATAACGATTATAATTTTCGGTATTCTCTAGAATAATCTGTCTATTTACCTCTTTATCTATACTATAATCAATTCCCACATTATGAGAAGTTCCTTTAATATATAATTTATTGTCAACAAAATTAATATTACTGAAGAAATTAAACATCGTATCATAACTAACTGGACTAGTATCACTAATTAA
>CAZHWO010000013.1:0-22923 GCA_964536075.1 uncultured Muribaculaceae bacterium
AATTAATGGAAAGAATATTAGTGATCTTATTAAGGTCAGTAAAGAATTAATGCAAACTGATAATCAAAATAAAGAACGTAAAGGTTTAAAACCAAGAAAAATAAGAGCTTTAATAATTGGTATTCCCAATGTTGGAAAATCAACTTTAATTAATCGTTTAGTCGGAAAAAAAGCCACTAAGGTTGGTAATCGTCCAGGTATTACAAAAGAACTAAGCTGGATTAGAATTAGTTCAGACTTTGAATTACTAGATTCTCCGGGTATTTTATGGCCCAAGTTAGATGATGAAATAATGGCCTACAATTTAGCAAGTCTCTCAGCTATTAAAGAAGAAATTCTTGATTTATCCGATATAGCTATCTATATATTAAAAAAAATGAATAACTTATATCCTGAACAATTACAAGAACGCTATGGCCTTGATCATCCCGATTTTAATGATATTGAAGAAATCTATGCCACGATTGCTAAAAAAGTCGGGGCCTTAAGAAAAGGGGCCGAAATAGACTATGAAAAGGTCGAAAACACCATTATTAATGATTTAAAAGAAGGTCGTTTAGGAAAAATAACATTTGACAGAATTTCATAATTATGTTATCATTATACCCACATATGAAAGAAGAGGAAGAATAATTATGGATTTTAAAACAAAAACATCTAGTAATATACATGAAGATATTTTACTTACGGAAGAAGTAAAATATGCTTTATCAGAGTATAACTTTTCTGATGAAGAAGCCGAAAAAATATTAAATAATTATATAGCCCATATAGCAAGAGAATGTGATTATATGGAATTATGTAACTACTGTGCTCTTGTTGATGAACAATATCGTTTTCTTGCTAATAAAGGTTATCCAAAAGAAGCTGTTCGTAAAGTAATAGTTGAAAATAGTAAATTTATTATCAGAAATAATGATTATAAAGAAATAATTTTAAAACACTTAGGTCAAGAGGTAGAGGAACATATATATTTACATCGACCAAGTATATTAATCTTAGCGCCTGAAGTTTTATATGCCCGATATGCTTTTATAAACGACTATAATCAAAAAGCCCAATCAGAAGGCAAAAAGACATATTCCTTATATTCTGTTGCGAGTGGTAGTAAAATTGAACATTATTTTAACACTAGTGATAGTGATTTAAGGGTTTTATATCCAATTCCTAGTGATATAAAACTAGAATTATGTTATCCTGATCCTAAGAAACGTCAGTTTATTAAAACGATGTTAGTACAAGCAGCTAATAGAAAAGCCCGAAATAATAATGAATAAAATTAGACAGAAGCTATTTAAAAGATAGCTTCTTTTTGTTATAATTATGATAGGTGATGATATGAAAAATTTAGAAGCTTTTTTAATATACTTAGAAAATAATAAAAATTACGCCCAAAATACCATCATTAATTATGAAAAAGATATCCTAGAGTTTTATGATTATATAGATAAACAAAAGGTTAATTACCTAAATATTGAATATAAAGATATTAAAGGTTATTTAGCATATCTTAATCAAAAAAAAGATGCCAATAAAACCGTTTCCCGCAAAATATCCGCTTTAAGAACCTATTATAAATTTTTAGTTAATCATCATTATCTTAAAAACAATATTTTTATATATATTTCTTTACCGAAAAAAGAACAAAAGCTGCCTAAATTTTTTTATTATAACGAACTAGAAGAATTATTTTTAATTCCCAATCTTGATAATCCCTTAGGTCAACGAGATCGATTAATCTTAGAATTATTATATGGAACTGGAATCCGCGTCAGTGAACTAGTCAATATTAAAACCCGAGATATTCAAGGTCGGTTAATTAAGGTATTAGGTAAAGGAAATAAAGAGCGAATTGTGCCTTTTGGCGAATATGCTCAAGATATTTTAAATATATATTTAAAGGATGGTTACCCCCTTTTAAATAAAAAAAGATCTGACTTTCTGTTTCTAAACTACCATGGGGGACATTTAACTACTAGAGGAGTACGAGTAATTTTAGATACTATTATTAACAAAACCAGTTTAAATAAACATATATCTCCGCATATGCTAAGACATTCCTTTGCTACCCATTTATTAAATGAAGGTTGTGATTTACTAAGTGTTCAGGAATTACTTGGCCATGAATCAATATCAGCCACCGGGATATATACTCATGTTACTAATGAACATTTAAAAGAAGTTTATTATCATACTCATCCAAGGGCAAGGAGGAAATAAAATGGCTAAATTATATTATCGTTATGGAGCAATGAATTCTGGAAAAACAACTATGCTTATTCAAGCAGCCTATAATTATCAAGAACAACATATGACTCCTTATATTATTAAACCTATAATTGATACCAAGGGAAATGACTATATCTCATCAAGAATTGGCGTTAAACGGAAAGTTGATCTATTATTAACAAAAGATATGGATATTTATAAGTATATTAAAAATATGTCTAAACATATTGATGCATTATTTGTTGATGAAGCTCAATTTTTAGCACCCATTCAAGTTGATCAATTATTGAGAATCACTTATGAGTTAAATATTCCAGTTTTATGCTATGGGATTAGGCTCGATTTCCAGGGAAGAGGTTTCCCTGGAAGTACCAGGCTCTTAGAAATAGCGCATTCCATAGAAGAAATTAAAACTATTTGTCAATGTGGTAAAAAAGCCACCTTTGTTATTCGGAAAATTAATAATGTTCCAATCTTTGAAGGGAATCAAATAGCTATTGATGATCACCAAACAATCAGTTATGAATCAGTCTGTGCTGGATGTTATTATAAAGAAAAGTCAAAAAATGTCAAATAAAAAGGATTTTATTGCTTGCTATATTCCTTTTTGCTATAATATTGGAGTAATGGCCAAAAAGCTATAGAAAGGATGATTATATGAAATATGTTTACTCTTTTAAAGAGGGAAACAAAGATATGAAGAATCTTTTAGGAGGAAAAGGAGCTAATCTGGCTGAAATGACTAGTATTGGTTTACCTGTCCCTAGAGGATTTACTGTGACAACGGAAGCGTGTACAAAATATTATGAAGACGATAAAAAAATTGCTCCGGAAATTGAAGAAGAAATTCTTACTAAATTAGCGGAATTAGAAGAAATTACTGGTAAGAAAATGGGGGATTTAGAAAATCCATTGTTAGTTTCTGTTCGTAGTGGTGCTCGTGCCAGTATGCCCGGGATGATGGATACGGTTTTAAACTTAGGTTTAAATGATAAGGTAGCTGAAGGATTTGCTAAAATAACCGCTAATCCACGCTTTGTTTACGATTCTTACCGCCGTTTTATTCAAATGTTTGCCGATGTGGTAAAAGGCTATCCTAAATCTTCTTTTGAAAGATTATTAGATAAAATTAAAGAAGAGAAGGGGGCTCAATTTGATACCGATTTAACCGCTGAAGATATGAAGGAAATTACTAACATTTTTAAAAATAACTATAAAGAGTTATCTGGCGTTGAATTTCCTCAAGATCCTAAAGAACAATTAATGGAAGCTATTAAAGCCGTATTTAGATCTTGGAATAACGATCGTGCGATTACTTATCGCCGTCTTAATGATATTCCTTCATCATGGGGGACCGCTGTTAATGTTCAAGAAATGGTTTATGGTAACCGTGGGGAAACATCAGGAACGGGTGTAGCCTTTACCAGAAATCCAGCTACTGGTGAAGCTAAACTATATGGTGAATACTTAATGAATGCTCAAGGAGAAGATGTGGTGGCTGGGATTAGAACCCCTCAACCTATTGATACCTTAAAAGAAACCATGCCTGAAGTATATGAAGAGTTTAGTAAAATTGCCGGTATTTTAGAAAACCATTATCGTGATATGCAAGATATGGAATTTACGATTGAAAATGGCAAATTATTTATGTTACAAACCAGAAATGGTAAAAGAACTGCTGCTGCAGCTTTAAAAGTGGCGGTTGATTTAGTTAGTGAAGGTATGCTTTCTAAGGAGGAATCCATTTTAAAGGTTGAACCAAAACAATTGGATCAATTATTACATCCAAACTTTGATCAAGCAAGTTTAAAAGCTGCTGAGGTCGTAGCTAAAGGTTTAGCAGCCTCTCCAGGAGCTGCAACTGGTAAAATCTATTTTACCGCGGAAGATGTTATGAAAGCTCACGAAGCTGGAGAAAAAGATTTATTATTAGTCAGACTTGAAACTTCCCCAGAAGATATCGAAGGAATGAATCTTGCTCACGGTATTTTAACTATTCGTGGCGGAATGACTTCTCATGCCGCCGTAGTAGCTCGTGGTATGGGTACTTGTTGTGTTTGTGGTTGTGGTGAAATAAGTGTTGATGAAGAAAATAAAATCTTAACGCTAAAAGATGGTCGCACTTTAACCGAAGGAGCATGGATGAGTTTAGATGGTACAACTGGTAATGTTTATGCTGAAGCCATTAAAACGGTTGAACCAGCTATTTCTGGTGATTTTGAAACCTTTATGGCCTGGGCTGATGAAGTTCGAACCCTAAAAGTACGAACTAATGCTGATACTCCTAAAGATGCTGAAATAGCGAGAAAATTTGGCGCTGAAGGTATTGGTCTTTGCCGTACTGAGCATATGTTCTTTGAAGAAGATCGCATCTTTGCCATGCGTCAAATGATAACAGCTGAAACCGTTGAACAACGTGAAAAAGCCTTAGAAAAATTATTACCAATGCAAAAAGGTGACTTTATTGGTTTATTTAAAGCCATGGATGGTTATCCAGTGACAATTAGATTTTTAGATCCACCATTACATGAATTTTTACCACATACTGATGAAGAAATACGCCCGTTAGCTCAAGAATTAGGCATAACTTTTGAAGCTTTAAAAGCCCGTATTGAATCATTAAAAGAATTTAATCCGATGATGGGACATCGTGGTTGTCGTCTAGCAGTAACCTATCCAGAAATTGCTAAAATGCAAACTAAAGCCGTTATTGAAGCAGCTATGGAATTAAATAATGAAGGAATGAGTATTATTCCGGAAATAATGATTCCCCTAGTTGGCGAAGTAAAAGAATTAAAATATGTTAAAAATATTGTTTGTGAAACAGCTAATGAGATAATTGCCGCTGCTGGTGCCAACTTACAATATAAAGTTGGGACAATGATTGAAATACCAAGAGCCGCTTTAACAGCAGATAAAATTGCGGAAGAAGCGGAATTCTTCTCATTTGGTACCAATGATCTAACCCAAATGACTTTTGGTTTTTCTCGTGATGATGCCGCTAAATTCCTAAGTGAATATTACGCTAAAGGAATCTTTGAATCTGATCCGTTCGCTAAAATTGATATTGAAGGTGTTGGCGAATTAGTTAAAATGGCCGCTAGTAAAGGTCGTACTACTCGTCCTGATATTAAATTAGGTATTTGTGGTGAACATGGTGGCGATCCATCAACAGTAGAATTCTGTCATACAATTGGTCTAAGCTACGTATCATGTTCGCCATTTAGAGTACCAATTGCGCGACTTGCTGCTGCTCAAGCTAAAGTAAAAGAGACTATTAAATAGTTTCTTTTTTTAATTTATGCTATAATAAAAAGTGGTGATAATAAATGAAAAAAATAATTTGTATTGGTCACGCTACCTATGATGTAACCATTCCCGTCGATAGCTATCCAATTGAAAATACCAAAACGCGTTATAATAAATTTTACGAATGTGGGGGAGGTCCCGCCGCTACCGCGGCTTATTTATTAGGTAAATGGCAACAAGATGTTAGTTTTATTGGGACCTTAGGCAATGATCATAATGGAGAACAGATTATTGCTGAATTTCAAAAGGTTGGCGTTAAAACTGACCTAATTGATATTAATAATACTATCCGCACTACTTTTAGCTACATTTTAGCCAACCAAACAAATGGTAAAAGAACCGTTATCAGTGTTAAAGATAAAGATCTTAAATATAGTAAAGACTTAGATATTAAAGCTGATGTTCTTTTAGTTGATGGAACAGACACCGAAATAGCATTAAAAACGCTTTTAAACAATCCAGAAGCTCTTAAAATAATTGATGCCGGTAGAAGTTCCGACGAGGTTATAAAATTAGCTAAAAAGGTGGATTATCTTATATGTTCTAAGGATTTTGCTAAAAATTATACCAAAATCAATATTGATAATAATGATTTAAGTTCCTTAAAAAAAGCTTATGATATCTTAGAAAAAGGTTTTCATAACCAGATAGCCATAACCTTAGAAGATCAAGGTGTCTTTACTAAAGATCATGATGAATACTATTTAATTGAAGGAATTAAAGTAAAAGCCATTGATTCAACTGGAGCCGGAGATATCTTCCATGGGGCCTTCACTTATTTTATCGCGAGGGACTATGATTTTTTATCAGCTTTAAAGTATGCTAATATAACTGCTGGCTTGTCGGTTACCAAAATCGGTACACGAAATTCCATTTTTAGTTTGGAAGAAGTTTTAAATTATGACCATAAGTAAATTACCTACGCTTGATTTGCACGGCGAAAGTAGAGATATTGCTATTATTTTAGCCCAAGACTTTATTAATAGTTATTATCAAATAAGTACCAAAGAGATAATTATTATTCATGGAATGGGTAAAGGAATATTAAAAAAAGCTATTTTGGAAGTTGTAAAAACAAATAAACTTGTCAAAGACTTTTATTATGATTTTTTTAATCTTGGCTGCATACATATTATATTGAAGGAAAATCAAAAAAAGATTTGACTTTTTGCTAAAGCTATGTTACAATAGGAGCCATCAATTAAAAAGAGGGGATTTTATATGTATACAGAAAACGAAGAAATAATGGAAAAAAGAAGCTTTCCATTAAAAGATTTTTTAGTTAAATTATTACTAATTATTTTCTTTATATTCATCCTAATGTGGGTATTTCCAATTACGAAATTAAAACCATTTTATGATAGTATTTTTAATACCAATATTAGTAATATGAAGGAAGCTGGTATAACTTATTATACCAATGAGCGATTACCACAAAAAGTTGGTGAAACGAAGAAATTAACTTTAGGTCAAATGCTTGAACAAAAAATTGTTTTACCTTTTACTGATAAAAATGGTAAAAGTTGTGATTTGAACAAATCATATATTGAAATAACCAAAGATGAACAGGAATATGTTTTAAAAGTATCACTTACCTGTGGTTCAAATAGTGATTATTTACTAGTTCACTTAGGTTGTCATGATTATTGTAATAATAATTCCTGCCAAACAACCGTTAAAGAAACAATTGTTAATCCAATAATCAATAAACCAACAAAAACATCGTCAATTGAATATGAATACAAAAAAACAGTATGTACGGAGTCATGGAGTGCTTATAGTGCCTGGACAACAGAAGTAAGAGCTATTTCTGATTCTTTAAGAAGAATTAGTACCACTAAAACAACCGCTTGGTCCGATTATTCTACTACCAAACCAAAAGAAGCAAGTAATCGTGATATAGAATCTAAAACTTTCGTCATTTCTGAAGCCACAATCAAACAAGTCCTTGTAACACCAGCTACAACGAAACAAGAATTAGTTACACCGGAAAAAACTGAACAAGTTCTTGTAACACCAGAAAAAACTGAACAAGTTCTTGTAACACCAGAAAAAACTAAACAAGTTCTTGTAACACCAGAAAAAACGAAACAAGTATTAGTAACAGAAGGTTATTGGCAATATGATGGAGTAACTTCATCAACTAAGGGAGCAGTAAAATATGTTAAAGGTACTAAAACCGTTGATAACTGGAGCGATACCAAAGGAGGATACTTTGATCATCGTATTAGTAGTGATTCTAATACTAAAGTATTAAGTTGTCGTGTTACAACCGCTGCTGATTGTGGCAGTAAGTGTAATGGTTGGAGCATTGTCTACTATTGTACATATCAGAAAAACAATCCTACCACGGTTAATGTATATGGTTATAGGTTATGGCACGAACCAGTCTATAAAACTGTTGTTGTCGAAAAAGCGGTATATAAAACTGTTGTTGTTGAAAAGGCTGTCTATAAAACCGTTGTTGTTGAAAAGGCTGTCTATAAAACCGTAATAACCGAAGCTGTCTATAAAACAGTTGAAATTCCAGCTGTCTACAAAACAGTAGAAGTTCCGGCTGTTTCGGAAATTAGATATCGTTATCGTGATACGACCATCCTATATTCATATAGTACTTTACAAAATAATTGTACTAATGAAACCATTTGGAGTACCAAAGAAGCTCTTGAAGGATGGACTAGAACCGGTAACATTAGAACCAGTAGTATTTAAAAAGAGAAGTTTTTCTCTTTTTGTTTGACATTTTTCGCTACATATGCTATAATACATATACCTTGAAGATAGATGGCTAAATTAATAGGGGTTAGGGGTTGATAAAATGAAACATAACTATATCTTCGAATATTTAAATGAAAATGATTTTAGAAAAAAAGAAAGATCATTAAGAAAGTACAATATGCTTGCTTATAAAAAATTAACTTTTGATTTATATCCAACGATTAGAAGTGGTAATTTTTTAGGACAATTAGTGTCTATTTCTAAAAAGGATAAAACTAGGTCTTTTGAATTGAAATTACCGACTGATGTGTTATTTTCTAAAGTGCATGGAGAGTTAAAACTACATTATACTGTTTATGAAGATAAAAATACTATCTTACTTACTAATATTACTCCCGAAGAAATTCTTGATGAAGGACACCGTGCCGAGTTAGGTACTTATAAGGGTGTTATGATTTCTAAAACTCATCCGGAAAAAGATATGTTTAAAATAGATTTGTTAAATCTATTACAAAAGTAGTTAAAAAACTACTTTTTTTGTGTTATAATAGGTTAGAAATGAGGAATATTATGTTGGAACTTAAAACATTGTATGATGAATTTAATAAATATATTAATCAGGATGTTGAATTATCAGGTTGGGTGAAAAATCATCGTAAGCATCAAAATGTAGCTTTTATTGACTTTTATGATGGTACTATCTTTAAATCCATTCAGCTAGTATATAATGACAGTTTAGCTAATTTTGAAGAATTAAATAAAATTCATATTGGATCATGTATCAAAGTATTGGGAAGGTTAGTGGCATCTAATGGAAATAATCAGGACTACGAAATAGAAATTAAAGAGGTTACCTTATTAGGTGATTGTCCAGAAGATTATCCTATTCAACCCCAAAGATATACTAGGGAATATTTAAGAGAAATAGCATATTTACGTCCACGAACTAATCTTTTTCAGGCTATTTTTCGAATTCGTTCTGTGGCAAGTTTGGCCATTCATAATTTTTTTGAAAAAGAAGGTTTTCTATATTTACATTCACCACTCATTACCGATAATGATGGTGAGGGAGCTGGAGAAATGTTTAGAGTTACCACGCTTGATATGGATAATATTCCAAAAGATAAAGACGGTAATATTGATTACACCAGTGATTTCTTTTCCAAAAAGGTTGGTTTAACGGTAACTGGTCAATTACAAGGAGAAGCTTTTGCTATGGCCTTTCGGAAAATATATACTTTTGGTCCAATTTTTCGAGCTGAAAAATCTAATACCAAAATCCATGCCGCGGAGTTTTGGATGATTGAACCCGAAATAGCTTTTTATGATATAAATGATTTAATGGCTTTACAGGAAAGATTTTTAAAATATATTATTAAAGAGGTATTAACTAAAGCCGAGGCTGAAATTGATTTTCTGGATAATTTTATTGAAAAAGGTCTTAAAAATCGCTTACAAAAGTTATTAAACGATCAATTTTATAAAATTACTTATCGTGAAGCCATTGATCTTTTAAATAAATCGGGGATTAAATTTGAAAATGATGCTAAATTTGGTAATGATATTGCCAAAGAACATGAGAAGTATTTAACTGAAACCCAATTTAACGGTCCTGTTTTTATTACTGATTGGCCCAAAGAAATTAAAGCTTTTTATATGAAATTAAATCCTGATAATACAACAGTTGCTGCCGTCGATTTATTAGTAGCTAAAGCTGGAGAATTAATGGGTGGTTCACAAAGAGAAGAAAATTATGAAGTTTTAATTAAAAAGATGCAAGAATTACACATAGGGCAAGAAGATTTATGGTGGTATCTAAACTTAAGAAAATATGGTGGATGTATTCATTCTGGTTTTGGCTTAGGTTTTGAAAGACTATTAATATTCTTAACTGGGGTAGATAATATCCGCGATGTTATTCCTTTTCCTAGAACTTATGGTAATTGTGAATTTTAAAAACTAATCTTCCGTTTTTTAATTTTAATGCTTGATTATCCATATAATATATGGTATTATTAAAAAGCGATGGACCCTTAGCTCAGTTGGTTAGAGCATCCGGCTCATAACCGGACGGTCGAAGGTTCGAGTCCTTCAGGGTCCACCACGAGGAAAATAAAAACTACGAAAGTAGTTTTTTTCAGTAAAATTGCTGCAAAATTTTTAATGATATGGTATATTTATTTTAACACAATAAAGACATATTATTTTGAAGTATAGGAGGAGTAATGAAAAATAATGTTGGTAATATTATCATAATTGAAGGACCGCAAGGAGTTGGTAAAAGTACCATGGCTAATTTTTTAAGAGAAAACTTATCCGCATCAAATCTATATCGTTTAACAGGAATAAAGGATAAAACAATAACCGGCTATGAAAAAAGCAAAATTATGTACCTAGGACTTATTAATTATATGGAATCATTAGAAGATACGAAATTAAATTTAATATTCGATCGAACTTTTTTTACAGAAGAAGTTTATGGTCGACTTGGATATAAAGAATACAAATTTACCGATGTATATAAAAGATTAGTTAAGAAAATGAATGCCCTGGATTTTAATATATATTTTGTCGTTCTATACTTGAAAGATACCACCATTTATGCAAAGAGATTAAAAAGAAAACATCATGGTTATCAAGAATTTAGTATTGAAAATAGTATAAATCAACAAAATGAATATCTAAAATTATCCCAGGAAATAAAAGAAAAAAATATTAAAAAAATAACGATTGCTACCGATAACTTTGAAGAGGCTTATAAAAAATTAATAAATAGTATCCCTGTCTTAAAAGAATCAGGTATGAAATACGAAAAATAATTAAATATAAAAGACTACTAAAGTAGTCTTCTTTACTATAAAAACTTATCGTATTTTTCTTGGATTAGTAAAAAGATAGGTAGCTGCTATCCCAATTAACAAACCAATAACTCCATATAATAAATTAGTAAAGATATCATCTTCATCATCAAGGGCTTCCGTTGTATCATTATCATATATTGTATCATTATCTGTATTATCATCATCAACATCATCGTCAGTATTTGTATCATCATTAGTAGTAGTGTCATCGTCATCAGTATCGGTTACTGTATTTTGTAATCTAATCAATGAAGTATTATCATTTATATTGTTGTTATATGCTTGTACCACTGGAGTATTAATGACAAAAAAAGCAAATATTGCAACAAGGATAAATCCTATAGAAATTTTTTTCATTTTAAACCTCCTTTCAAAAATATTATTCCCATAATAGAACATTTTATGTTAAATGTTAAATTTAAAAATTTTGATTGCATTATCCTAGATAATAGTGTAATATCTTTATTGAAATTAAATTTTGGCCTGTTGGTGAAGAGGTTTAACACGTTGCCCTCTCAAGGCAATATTCATGGGTTCAAGTCCCATACAGGTCACCAATATTTTAAGATTCAAACCACTTTTAATTGTAAATTGAATAGTTTTTAATTAAAATAAAGATTTAATAACTAATTTATGGTAGAATATTTGCAGGTGGATAATATGAGAACATTACAAGATTTAAATTTATTGGAAAAAAATATGATCAAACAGAATAAACAATATTCAAATCTGGGTTTAATAGTAGCAATAGGTCAAAATCGAGAAATTGGTCATCAAAATAAACTCATTTGGAGAATAAAAGAAGATTTAGATTTTTTCAAAAAAATTACTATGGACTCATATATTATAATGGGAAGAAATACATATAAATCTATGCCCAAAAATCTTAAAGGAAGAAATTATATAGTTTTATCTAGAGATGAAAACTTTAGTTTAGAAATACCAAAGCTTGTTCATAGAAATATAGATGAAACATTAGCATTTATATCTCAAGATAGCAATTCGAAATTTTGGGTTGTTGGGGGTGGAATCATTTATACTAATTTTTTGCCTCACGTTGATATGATGCATATAACTCAAATAGATGACTCTTATTCAGATGCAGATACATTCTTTCCTGAGTTTAATAAAGAGGAGTGGAGCGAAGAAGTTGGTGAAGATTTACAATGTTCCAAAAACAACGTCAATTATAATCATACATTATATTTAAGAAAAAATATTAGATATAAAAGAATGGAAAAATATAATAATAAAAGTAATTAAAACAATTACTTTTATTTTTTGGTAAAAAATGTTATAATTTAGGTATAAATATATAATAAGGAGGTTGAAGATGAAAAAATTATTATTTTCATTGATTATTATCTTCTTTACTATTATAAATGTTCAGGCTGAAGATAGTAATTATTTAGCTAATTTAAGTGTTGATGGATACTCTTTAAATCCAACTTTTGATAAAGATACATATGAATATATTATTACTGTCAAAGATAACGTTAGTAGTGTTATTATTAATGCTGATGCTTTAAGTATGGATTCAGTAATTACTGGAACTGGTAAAGCAAATTTAACTGGCGAAACTAGTGTTTTCTTAATTACGGTTACGCAAGATACTAATATTAAAACCTATAAGTTAACAGTTATTCAATCGGAAGCCAATAATTATCTTAAAAGTTTAAAGGTTGGTAAATACGAATTAGATCAACCCTTTAATAAAAATACCTTTAGCTATAGTGTTACCGTTCCTTATGAAGTTACTAGTATTAATGTACCGGCTGTAGCTGAGAGTAGTACTTCTACGGTAACCGTTAAAGGTCATACTGATTTAAATGTTGGAGAAAATAATGTTATTATTACCGTTACTAGTGATACTGGTAAAGCTCGTGTTTATGAAATAACGGTTTTTCGCGCAGAGGAAATAATTCCTGAAGAAGTCACCACCACAAATAACAATCCTAATATTAATACTGATATAAGTATTGATGATAAAAATGTTGAAACTAAAGAAATCGATAATCAAACAACAATCAACTATCGGACCATTACTATTATAGGATCACTATTTATTATTTTAGTAGGTGGTGGTCTTAGTATTTATTATTTTTATAAACACAAGGGCGAAATAGAGGAGGAAGAGGAGTAAAATGTTTAAGAAAATGGCAACCACTTTTGATGAAAATAAAATTGTTGATAATATCCGTTCTTTAGGAATTGATATGATTGATCAGGCTAAGAGTGGACATCCTGGTATTGTTTTAGGAGCAGCGCCTATTATCTATACCTTATATGGAAGACATCTTAATATTAATCCTAAGGAACCTAACTGGATTAATCGTGACCGTTTTGTTTTATCCGCAGGGCACGGTTCCGCCTTATTATACGCTACCTTATTTATGGCCGGCTATAATTTAACTTTAGAAGATTTAAAGCATTTTCGCCAGCTTGGTTCCATCACGCCCGGTCATCCTGAATATAATGTTACTCCCGGAGTAGATATGTCAACGGGACCATTAGGTCAAGGTTTGGCTTCAGCGGTTGGTATGGCTATCGCCGAAAAATATTTAGGTACTCATTTTAATAGCAAAAATAAAGTCATTAATTACTATACTTATGTTTTATGTAGTGATGGCGATTTAATGGAAGGCATTAGTTATGAAGCAGCTAGCTTGGCAGGACATTTAAAATTAAATAAATTAATTGTCTTATATGATTCTAACAGTGTTTCTTTAGATGGACCAACCAATATTACTTTTACGGAAAATGTTCAAGCTAGGTTTATAGCCATGAACTGGAATACTATTATTGTCAGTGATGGTAATAATATTAATGAAATCTCTAAAGCTCTTGATAAAGCTAAAATTAGTGATAAACCAACTCTAATTGAAGTCAAAACGACGATTGGTAAATACTCTAAATATCAAGGTACTAATAAAGTTCATGGGTCTCCCTTAGAAGAAGAGGATCTTCAAAATATTAAAAAAGCTCTAAACATTAGGGATGTTCCTTTCTCAGTTAGTAATGATGCCATAAGTGCATTGCAAACTAAAATTATTGACCGTTATGAACTTTTACATAAAGAATGGATGAATGCTTTTAACTCTCTAGATAAAAATTTACAAGAGGAATTAGTTAGTATTATTAATAAAGAAACCGATATTCCTTTAAAAGAATTAGAATTTGATTTACCGGAAACAGATCATGAAGCAACTAGAGTAACCGGTGGGAAAATTTTAAATGCTATTGCCAAAGTAACACCTTTCTTAATGGGGGGATCAGCTGATTTAGCTAGTTCCACTAAAACTAAATTAATCAATGAAACCGATTTTGCTAGTACTAATTACAGTGGCCGTAATATTAATTTTGGCGTTAGAGAACACGCTATGGGAGCTATCTTAAATGGTTTAGCTCTATCAGGTATTCGTCCATTTGGTTCGACTTTTTTAGCCTTTGCTGATTATTTAAAACCAGCTATTCGCTTAGGTGCTTTAATGAATCTACCGGTTATCTATATTTTTACTCATGACTCTATTTCTGTCGGAGAGGATGGACCCACTCATCAGCCAGTAGAACAATTAACTATGTTAAGGTCTATTCCTAATCTAGAGGTCTTTCGTCCAGCTGATGCTAATGAGGTTATTGGTACCTACAAAGCTATTATGGCTAAAAAAAGTGGCCCTTCAGCCATCATTTTAGGTCGTAATGATATTCCCATTTTAGAAAATACTAAAGTCAAAGAAATCAAAAATGGGGCCTATATAGTTAAAGATGAAATAACCAAATTAACCGCTATTATTATTGCTTCGGGTGAAGAGGTCGCTTTAGCTCTTGATATTGCTCAAAGTTTAGGCGAAAAAGGTTATGGTATTCGAGTAGTTAGTATGCCATCCATTGAACGTTATGAAACAACAAAAGAAGAATACCAAGAATTAATTTTACCAGCCACCATCAAAAAATTTGTGATTGAAAAAGGAACTAGTCATCCATGGTATAAATATGTTTATAATGAGAATTATCTCTTTAATATTAATACTTTTGGTGCTAGTGGAACATATACCGATTTAAATAACCAATATGGCTATGATAAAAAGGTTATTGAAGAAAAAATAGAAAAATTAATTAAATAAGAAAAAACAACAAATTTCGTCTCTTTCATTAAATATACTGATAATGGTGATGACATGAAAAACTATTATATATTTGATGTAAAGAAGGAATTTGTTTCTTTATATCGGGATAATCCGATTACGCTTTTTAATATTTTAAATCAAATTTATTATCTTCATGAAGATGATAAAAACTACGCCTTTAATTTATTTAACCAAATTATTAATATTATTGATAAAGATAGTCTAGATCAACATTTATTCTTACAATTACATAAGAATTTAGTCTATTCTAAATATAAAGATGAGCATATTATTAATGATTTATATAAAGATGATGTTAGTATTCTTAAAGTAAAAAGAACAAATCTCATTTTATCAAGTAATAAAGAAGCTTCCTTATTTTTACCTATTTTAGCTAACTATAACGATCGTTACTTTGTTTGTGATTTTAAAACTCAGACGTTTTTCTTTATTAAAGATACTAAAGTTCTTGTCTAATTCATAAATATTTAGTAAAATAAATATAAGGAGATGAGAAAATGCCTCAAGTTTTAGGTAATATTATTTATTTAGTAATTGGTTTAATAATTGGTGCGGTGGCCGGCTTTTTTATAGCTAAATATATTATGAAAAAATACTTAAAGAAAAATCCCCCAATTAATGAAGATATGATTAGAACTTTAATGTCAGGGATGGGCCGAACACCTAGTCAAAAGCAAGTAAACCAAATGATGAAATCAATGGAAAAGTATATGTAATGATACTTTTTTCTTTTAATCTAATAAAATTATGATATAATACAAAATAGGTGATCTAAATGAAAAGAAATATATTAATTGGTGGAGCTTGGCCTTATGCTAATAATTCACTGCATATTGGCCATATTGCTGGTTTAATTGGGGGCGATATTATCGCACGGTATTATCGTGGGGTTGGTGATAATGTTGTCTATGTATCTGGAACAGATTCGCACGGTACACCCATCACTTTACGAGCTAAAGAAGAAGGTATTAAACCCGTTGAGTTAGCCAATCGCTACCATGAAGAATTTGTTAATACTTTTAAGAAAATTAATTTTAGTTATGATTTATATACAACGACTGATAGTGCTTATCATCGCGAAAAAGTCATGAATTATTTTAAGAAAATCTATGATAATGGTTTTTTATATGCTAAGGAAGAAGAAGAAGCCTTTTGTCCAATATGTCAGCTTTTTTTATCGGACCGAGAAATAATTGGTAAGTGTCCGATCTGTGGTGGAATAGCTAAAGGTGACCAATGTGATAGTTGTTTAGCTTCTTTAGATTCTAAAGACATTTTAAATAAACAATGTAAATATTGTAATGGGGAAACCATAACTAAACTAAATAAACACCTTTATTTTAAACTTTCAGCTTTTCAAGAAATACTTACTAATTATGTTAATGAACACAAAGATATATGGCGTAAAAATGCCCATAATGAGTCTTTAAAGTATTTAAATATGGGACTAATTGATCGATGTGCGACAAGACAACTAGAGTGGGGGATTGATGTCCCAATTGACGGTTTTACTGATAAAAAAATCTATGTTTGGTTTGAAGCTGTTTTAGGTTACATTACCACGGCCCAAAAAGTTTTAGAAGACCGCGATTTAAGTTTTGAAGCATTTATGAAAGATCCACATTTAATCAGTTATTATGTTCATGGTAAAGATAATATTCCCTTTCATACCATTATTTTCCCAGCCCTTTTAAAAGCTATTGACCAAGACTATCAATTACCTTCCTATATCATTTCAAGTGAATATGTTAATATGAATGATGTGAAAATGTCTAAATCATTAGGTAATTTGATTACCAGTGATCAATTAGTTGACCAATATGGTAATGATGCTGTAAGATTTGCATTAACTTTTAATGGTCCCGAAAAAAAAGATACTAATTTTAAAATAGATGACTTTATTATCACCCATAATAAATTCTTAGTTGGTATTTTAGGTAATTTTGTTAATCGTAATCTTTCTTTTTTGAGTAAAAAATTTGATGGTTTAATTAAAGAAGGTATAATTGATAAAAGTATTCAGGCAAAAACCTTAAGCGTTTATCAAGAAGTTGGATTACAAATTGAACAAGGAAATCTTAGAAATGCTCTAGAAAAAGTTTTTGATTATATTATTTTAGGTAATAAATATTATGATGAAAATGAACCATGGGTTAAAGTAAAAGAAAACTTAGCCGAGTTTAATAATATAACCTATACCTGTATCTATATGATTGCCAATATGGCTAATCTAATCCATCCTTTCTTACCAGAGACATCTTTAAAAATTAAACAAATGTTATCCTTAAAAGAATATCAGTGGCAAGAAGAAGTGATTAAGGGTGATCTTAAAATAACTTCTTTGGCCATCCTCTTTAATCGTTTTGAAGAAGAGTAATATTATTGTTACTCTTTTTTTGTAAATTTTTTTTATTTTTTTAGCATACACTATTGACAAGTGCTAATCATATATATATAATATAGTTAGCATTCAAGAAATTAAAGTGCTAAGGAGGTACGATATGCTAACAGAAAGGCAAAACCAAATGTTAAAACTAATCGTGCAAGAATATATTAAATCAGTAAAACCCGTAAGTTCTAATTTAATATGCAAAAAGTTTAATTGTTCATCAGCCACTATTCGTAGTGAGATGGCTAATTTAGAAGAATATGGTTTACTAGAGAAAACCCACACTTCATCTGGACGTGTTCCTAGTGAGAAAGGTTATCGCTATTATGTTGATAATTTACTTGAACCAAAAGAAATAAGTGGCGAAGATATGCTCAAATTGCAAACTATCTTTAAAAATAATTCCCTTGTTTTAACCGATGCCATTACTAAAAGTATGGAACTTATTTCCGAATTAACTAATTATACTTCTATCGTTCTTGGCTCTAATTCCAAAGAAAATAAAGTTAGTAAAGTCGAAGCTATTCCTTTACCTAATCACAAATTAATTGCGATAATTGTCACTGATAAAGGTCATGTCGAGAATAAAGAAGTAATTATGGAAGGGCAGGTTTCGTTAGAAGAAATAAGACAAACCGTTGATCTTTTAAATAAGTTAATTGTGGGAACCCCCCTTGATGAAGTTTCTAGTGTCTTAGAATATGAAATAAAACCGATTATCGGCAACTATATAAAACAACATGAAATTTTATATAATGCCTTCTACAATGCTTTTAATGATTTTACTAAAGATACGATCAAAATGAGTGGGACTAAAAATATTTTAATGCAACCGGAGTTTGATAATGTTGATAAGATTAGAAATATCATTAATAAATTTGATGATCAAGAATTAGTTAGTAGTATTAAAGAAGAAGATAATGGTATTAATATATATATCGGGAGTGAAAACGAATTAGATAGTGATTTAACGATTATTAAAACTAAATATAATCTTAATGGGGAAGAAGGCACTATTGCGCTAATCGGTCCTAAAAGAATGGAATATGACCGAGTAATAACTTTATTAAATTATATTAAAGAAAATATAACAGATAGTGAGGATATATGATGGAAGAAAAGCTAGAAGAAAAGAAGAAAGAGATTAAAAATAAACCCAAAGAACTAATTGACAATCTAAATAAAAAGATCGAGGAACTGACGAATGAAGTATTATTGGCTAAGGCGGATAATATTAATTATCGGAAACGAAAAGATGAAGAGGTAAGCAATTTACTAAAGTATGCTAACGTTGATCTAATCGTTGATATACTTCCTATTATGGACAATTTTGAACGAGCAATTAAATTAGATAATAATAACTTAAATGATGAATTATCAAAATTCTTACAAGGTTTTAAAATGATTTACAGTATGCTCAGTGATACCTTGAAAAATTATGGTGTCATAGAAATAGAAGTATTAGGTCAACCCTTTGATCCTAATACCAGTCAAGCATTATTAATCGATAATGACTTATCTAAAGAAGAGAACCTGGTTCTCGATGTAATGCTTAAAGGTTATATGTATAAAGGGCGCGTTATTCGTCCCGCTAGTGTTAAAGTAAATAAAATAAATAATTATAAAGGAGAGAAAGAAAATGAATAAAATTATCGGTATTGACCTAGGTACAACTAATAGTTGTGTATCCGTATTAGAGGGTGGGGAAGCAAAAGTTATCCCTAATCCTGAAGGAGGAAGAACTACTCCCTCAGTTGTAGCTTTTAAAGGAGGAGAAAGAATCGTTGGTGATGCAGCTAAACGTCAAGCTATTACCAATCCTAACACTATTTCTTCTATTAAGAGATTAATGGGCACCAATGAAAAGAAAAAGATGGAAGGCAAAGAATATACCCCGGAAGAAATTTCGGCCATGATTTTAGGCTATTTAAAGAGTTATGCGGAAAGTTATTTAGGGGAAAGTGTTAGCAAAGCTGTTATTACTGTTCCCGCATATTTTAATGATGCTCAAAGACAAGCAACTAAAAATGCTGGTAAAATTGCTGGTTTGGAAGTTGAAAGAATTATTAATGAACCAACCGCTGCCGCTTTAGCCTATGGCCTTGATAAACAAGATAAATCTCAAACAGTGTTAGTCTATGATTTAGGTGGTGGTACTTTTGATGTATCGATTATGGAATTAGGCGATGGTGTTTTTGAAGTTAAATCAACTGCTGGTAATAACCGTCTAGGTGGCGATGATTTTGATCAAAAGATTATTGATTACTTAGTTGATAATTTTAAAAAAGAAAATGGTGTTGACTTAGCCAAAGATAAAATGGCCATGCAAAGATTAAAAGAGATTGCCGAAAAAGCGAAAAAAGATTTATCTAGTGTTACTTCCACCCAAGTATCGGCACCTTTTATTTCCCAAGGAACCGATGGCCCACTACATCTAGATATGACTTTGACGAGAGCTAAATTGGAAGATTTAATTAGAGATCTCGTTGAATCAACTCTAACCCCGGTTAGAAATGCGATAAAAGATGCTAAAATAAGTAAAGATAAAATTGATAAAGTCATCTTTGTTGGTGGTTCAACAAGAATTCCAATGGTTTATAACATAATTAAAAAGGAATTAGGGAAAGAACCTTCCAGAGAAGTTAATCCTGATGAAGTTGTCGCTATGGGAGCGGCTATTCAAGGGGGTGTATTAACTGGGGAAGTTAATGATATCGTTTTATTAGATGTCACCCCATTATCCCTTGGTATTGAAACTCTTGGTGGTGTTATGACTGTTTTAATTGAACGTAATACCACTATTCCAACTTCTAAATCCCAAATATTCTCAACCGCGGCTGATAATCAACCAGCGGTTGACATTCACGTATTGCAAGGTGAAAGAAGTATGGCTAGTGACAACAAAACGCTTGGTCGTTTCCAGTTGACTGGAATACCCGCTGCACCTCGTGGTGTACCTCAAATTGAAGTAAAATTTGATATTGACGCTAATGGTATTGTTAATGTCAAAGCTAAAGATCTTGGTACTAATAAAGAACAAACTATCACTATTACAGCTAATACCAGTCTTTCTGAAGAAGAAATTGATCGTATGATGAAAGAAGCAGAAGCCCATAAAGAAGATGATAAAAAACGTAAAGAAGAAGCTGATTTAAAAAATGAAGCTGAACAAATTATCTTCCAAACAGAAAAAGCTATCAAAGATCTTGGTGATAAAGTAGAAAATAATGAAAAAGAAGAAGCCGAAAAATTAATTACCGAATTAAAAGATGCTCTAGAGAAAAATGATCTAGAAGAAATAAAAAATAAAAAAGAGGCTTTAACAGAAAAAGCCATGGCTTTAGCAACAAAAGTTTATGAAAATATTCAAAAAGAAGAAGCAGCTAAAGCTAACAACGAAACTAATCCAGAAGCTAATAAATCAGATGATGTAAAAGAAGCAGAATACGAAGAAAATTAACATTATAAAGGTTCAACATATGAACCTTTATAAAATTGAAGGAGGATATTATGGCATCAAAAAGAGATTATTATGAAATTTTAGGGGTAAGTAAATCTGCTTCAAGTGAGGAAATAAAAAGTGCTTTTCGGAAATTAGCTAAACAATATCATCCCGATGTTAACAAAGAACCGGATGCGGAAATGAAATTTAAAGAATTACAAGAAGCCTATGCTGTTTTATCTGATGATAATCGGCGTCATCAATATGATCAATTTGGTCATGAAGCCTTTACCAATGCTAATAGTGGTGGTAATGGTTATGGAGGCTTTGATTTTTCCAGCTTCGACTTTTCCGATATTTTTGATAATTTATTTGGTAGCAGCTTTGGATTTGGTTCATCTAATTCATCAAGAAATAGGGCGACTAAAGGTGATGATACTTTATTAAAAGTAACCTTGGATTTTGAAGAAGCGGTCTTTGGCGTAAAGAAAGATATTACACTTAGTTTATTAAATACTTGTGAGGAATGTTATGGTCATGGTGGTCATGGGGAAGTTACCTGTAGTACTTGTCATGGCAATGGAACCATTAGTGTTGAACAACGAAGTATTTTTGGTACCTTTCTAACCAAAAGTACTTGTCCTAAATGTCAGGGAAAAGGCAAGAGCTATGAAAAGACATGCAATAATTGCAATGGTAAAGGGCGAATTAAACAAAATAAAACTATTAATGTCAATATTCCCAGCGGTATAAATGATGGTGATCGTTTAAGATTAGTTGGCAAGGGCGAAGCTGGTTTAAATAATGGTCCAAATGGCGATTTATATTTAGACATAAAAGTTTTACCTCATGAATTTTATCACCGTGATAATGATGATATTTATTTAGAAGTACCAATAACCATTACCGAAGCTATTTTAGGCATTAAAAAAGATATTCCCACTTTATATGGTAATGTTAAATTGACGATACCAGCGGGAACCAATAGTGGTGATAAAGTACGAATAAAAGGTAAAGGCATTGATAATAGTGATAATCATGATCTTGGTGACATGTATGTAATCTTTAATGTCAAAACCCCAAAGAAATTATCGAAAGAACAAAAAGTCATTATTGATCGCTTAAATGAAACAACTTTTGAGGATAATGATATTACCAAGTTTAATCGTTTTACTAGTAAAAATAAATAAGGAGATAACTGGGTACTCTCCTTTTATATTGCCAATTTAATAAAATTATGCTATAATATAGCAACTGAAGGAAGCGATAAAGATATGCGAAAAATTATAGAATTGCCAATAAATAAAATTATTACTCTGTATGAACAAGGGGTAAGGGTTATTGATATTGCTAAACAATATCATGTATCGCATACTCTAATCGATAAACATTTAAAAGATTTCTATCATCAAAACAAAATAGAAAGACCAAAACAACAAGCAGGAAATCCATGTAACAATCTACCAATGGGTGAAATAATAACTTTATATCAAAATGGAACGAGTATTTATCAATTAGCTAAGCTCTACAAAGGCAAAGTTAGCCAAAGCACTATACGTAATCGATTAAAAGAACACGATATTATTATTAGATCGAATGGCACATCAAAAATTGAAATACCTATAGATGAATTAAAGAGTCTATACCAAAGTGGGATGACAACCTCTGAACTAAAAAAGCATTATAATGTATCACATGGCACAATTATTAATCGATTAAATGAATATAATAGTAATAAATATTCAACTGCTGATTCGAAACACAATCAAGAGAAAATTGATATATTATCACAATTTCGCCATCAATTATTAGCTATTAAAAAGCAAA
>CAZHWO010000014.1:0-9037 GCA_964536075.1 uncultured Muribaculaceae bacterium
GGTCCATTTGCAAAAAATATCGAAAATGCGTATAATAATAAATAGGTGAGTAAAATGGATCTAACTACAGCCATTAATGAATATATTGATTATATTGAATTAGAAAGAAAATTGAGTAAAAATACTAAAAGTTCTTATCAGTATGACTTAGCGGCATATGCCGCTTTTTTACACAAAAAAAGACTTAAAAACGTTAGAGACATTCAAGATAATGATATTAATCATTATCTTAGTTATTTAAAAAAACAACATAAAAAAGAAGCTACGATTGCTCATCAATTATCGATAATTAAAAACTTTCATAAATTTTTATTCTTACATAAATATGTTAAAGAAGATATATCGCAAATGATTGATCGACCTAAATTAGCTAAAAAATTACCACATGTTTTAACAATTGCTCAAGTTGACAAATTACTTGACATTAGTCCTGTGTCAATATTTGACTATCGGAACAAAGCTATGTTAGAATTACTCTATGGCACTGGATTAAGAATCAGTGAATTAATTAATGTTCAAATAAATGATATTAATCAAAAGAATGCCACAATTATCTGTTTTGGTAAAGGAAATAAAGAACGCATTATTCCCATCGGTGATTATGTTATTGATAGTATCAACGCGTATTTAGAAGTGCGAAACAAATTGCTTATCAAGGGAAGTAGTGATTATTTATTTTTAAATAACCATGGAGCTAAATTAAGTAGACAAGGTTTTAATAAGTTATTAAATAAATTATTAATTAGTAAACATTTACCAATTGAGATAACACCCCATACATTAAGACATTCTTTTGCCACCCATATGCTCGAGTATGGAGCTGATTTAAGAAGTATTCAAGAATTGCTGGGCCATAGTGATATTTCTACCACCAAAATATATACCCATATTAGTAAAAATAAAGTAACTAGGGATTATGATACTTTTCACCCTAGAAGCCATAAATAGGAGGATTAAAATGAGATTTAAACGTGTATTTCTAATTGTTTTAGATTCATTAGGAGTTGGAGCCAGTAATGATGCTGATAGTTATGGTGATAGTGGAGCTAACACACTAAAACATATTGATGATCAATATCCATTATTTATTCCTAACTTAAAAAAACTAGGCTTCATAAATACAATAAATATGGATGATAAAACCGATGTTGAAGCTTATTATACGATCGCTCGACCCAATAATATTGGCAAAGAAACCCTAACCGGGCATTATGAAATGATGGGCATTAAAAATGATAAACCTTTTAAAACCTTTACTAAAACCGGCTTCCCACGAGAATTAATTGAAGAAATTGAAGCTCAAACGGGTAGGAGAGTCATCGGTAATAAAGCGGCTAGTGGAACCCAGATTATTGAAGAGTTAGGGGAGAGACAATTAAATTATGGTTCGTTAATTATTTATACCTCGGCTGATTCAACCCTTCAAGTAGCGGCACATGAAGATATCATTCCTGTTAGTAAGTTATATGAATATTGTGAGATTATTCGAAAGATAACGCTAAAAGATGAGTGGTTAGTAGGGCGTGTTATTGCTAGACCTTTTATTGGTAAACCAGGGAAATTTAAACGAACACCTGAAAGAAAAGATTTTGCCGTTAAACCACCGCAACCTTCTATTTTAAATCATTTACGAGATCATAATTATAGTGTTATTGCCCTTGGTAAAATTAATGATATTTTTGATGGGGAAGGAATAAACAAAGTTATTAAGACTGATTCTAATAATGATGCTGTTAATAAATTAACTGATATTATGGATAAAAACTTTACCGGTTTATGTTTTACTAATCTCTGTGACTTTGATACCTTATATGGCCATCGTCGTGATGTTGAAGGTTATGCCAAAGCTATTGAGGAATTCGATGTGCAAGTACCTATCATTATAAATAAATTAAATGAAGATGACCTGTTAATTATTACAGCTGACCATGGCAATGATCCCACAGCTTATGGAACTGATCACACTAGAGAAAATGTTCCGGTTATTATTTTTAGTCGCGATTTTAAAGAACCTAAAAAACTCGATATTTTAAATAGTTTTGCTGATATTGGCGCAACTATTGCCGATAATTTTGAAGTTGAACCATGTCCAATAGGGCAGAGTGTTTTAAATAAATTAATATAAAAAGAGTGTTCTTACTTAGAACTCTCTTTTTTACATTTAAAACTATCACATATCGTTTCATCTTTACAATCACAGCTTTTATCATTAGCGGCAACTTTAATTTGATCAAGATTACAAATTCGGCAATCATTATCATTAAATTTGCACGAATCAACATCACAATTTATCTTTTGGCTGCTATCGTCTTTTTTCATAATATCCTCCTTAATATTATTGTTACAGTATTTTATTATAATATACTATATTTGTGCAAGTTAACATAATATCAATTATAGGAAGTTATATAAATTGCTAAAAATATTAAAGAACTGCCCATCTACAATACAACAAAATCCTTTATATCAATACTACTATTGGCTTTTATTATATTGATTATATATAATATGCTTGTTGCATGATTACTTTTATCTATTAACTATCGAACAATACCTACAATAAAAAATTAGCAAAATAAATAGGGGACTAATTAAATAAAAAAGAGATCTAAATCTCTTATACCTTACGACTTTGAATCTCGGCAATCTTTTCTAATACCTCTTTAGCGTTTTCTTCCGTAATAGAGGTATAACCTAATTCTTTTAAAGCTTGAACCTTAGCCGTATTTAGTTCTTGAGTACGACTCAACTTCTCTTCTTTTTTATGTTCAATATCTTGAACAAAACGTTTATGTGAATCACTTAATTTACTCTTTGAAGCTCCCCCATTATTATATAGAGTCATGGCTGAGAATAGGATACTTTCAAAAATAAATTGCTGATCATTGTTATATACGAATTCCATTGGATCAGTAAAACCCATTGATTTAGAAATATAAGCTAAAATGTAATTTAATTCTTTCGTTGTTTCCGTTGATTGCAAAAAGTTATATAAATATTTTAAAGTGTTATAAGCATTCTTTGTTTTATCATCACTTAATTTTTCCTTTAATAAATTAAATATATCACTAAGAACTTCTTGTTCTTTTTTATTAAAACCTTTTAAATCAGATAATAATTCATGATCAGAAGAACTTTTTACCCCTTCATTTAGGCGCCCTTCTACTTCCATTATATAATTACCATCCACTTTAATACTATCGATTTCTTTTTCTTCACTTATTCCTAAAAGACTTAATAACTTCATTGCCTTTTCTTTAGGCCAATCCCCTATTTTTTCTAGGGCTAAATAATTATATAACATTTGGCGAGAAACACCAAGATATTTAGCTAATCTTACTTTAGAAACTCCTAAATCGGCAATTATCGTATTTAACTTATTCATCATCAAATCCTCCATAATCTAATTTTATCATTTTTCATGATTATGTCAAGTAATTTGTCAAAATACACTTATTTACAATAAATACCAAGATTTTATTCCATCTTGATAAACCTCTTTAATAATACCACTACCTAAACATTCATCATCTAAATATAACACACAGGCTTGTCCAGGGGTAACAGCTTTAACTGGGGAGTATACTACTAATATCTCACCATTATCTAAATATGTTAAACTAACCTTCGTATCCTTTTGGCGATAACGAAATTTGGCTGTACACTTAATAGGTCGTTTATCACTAATCAAATTCACCCCTTCGATTAAGCAACTGTTAGAAAATAAATATTTATTATTTTCACCCAAGCCAACATATAAAATATTTTTTTCCAGGTTCTTTCCAACGACAAACATCTTGTCCTTAAATCCGCCAACCTCTAAGCCTTTTCGTTGACCAATGGTATAATACATAAGACCCCCATGGTCCCCTACTTTCTTCATTGAATCAATATCAATAATGTCACCTTTTTGATTAGGTAAATAATTTTTTAGGAATTGCTTAAAATTACGTTCACCAATAAAACAAATACCGGTTGAATCTTTTTTCTTAGCTGTAACTAAACCATATTTAGCCGCTATTTCACGGACTTCACTCTTTTCTAATTCACCAATCGGAAATAATACATCTTTTAATTGTTCAGAAGAAATCTGTGCTAAAAAATAGGTCTGATCTTTATTTTCATCAATTGCTCGATATAAATGACCATTATTAGTTCGGGCATAATGACCAGTGGCAATATATTTTGCCCCTAGCCTTCTAGCTTCTTTAATAAAATAATCAAACTTAATATATTTATTACACATAAGATCAGGATTAGGTGTTCGTCCTTTTTTTAATTCATCTAAAAAGTAAGTAAAGACATAATCCCAATACTCTTTGACAAAATCAATTCGATAAAGAGGAATATCCAGTTTTTGACAGACTGCTAAAGCATCATTATAATCCTCTTCTTGCGGACATATATTATTGCCTAAGTTAGGATTACCTAAGAAATCATTATTAATACTACTATCCCAATTACGCATAAATAACCCAATAACTTCATAACCTTGTTCTTTAAGTAAGATGGCTGCTACACTACTATCTACCCCACCCGACATACCAATAACAACTTTATCCATAATATCACCACAATAATTATATATCAATTAAGCAAAAATGTAAAAAGTTTAATAATTAAAGGTGAAATAAATGTTTCAATTAAAGAAATAATAATAAAAGAAATTAAACATAAGAGTAAAATTTTAACATAACGATTCATGATCTTTTTAAAATTAATATTTTGTTGCAGAAACAGATAATTAAATAATTTAATCGAAAAACATATCGCATAAAAGCTTAATAAAATACTTACCGCTAAATTAAGTATTTGATGAGGAAAAAGATATGTAATTATCCCTAAAAGACCCTTAAATTTATAATTTAATAATATTGATCCGATACTAAAACCAACAATGAATCCTTTCATAAATAACAGAATAAGGACAAAAACTAAACCAATAATGGAAATACCCAAAAACCATACTCCAAATAAGTATAATAAATTGGTTAATAAACTATTAATTAAACCATCCTTATAACTTATTGGTCCATTCTTAATTAAGCCAAAAAAGGCATTTAATTGATCTTTAACCAAGACCTTGTCCACATCATTAATAATAAAGGCAAAGCCAATGCCTAAAAATATGCCGATAGCTAATAATATGGTTAAAAATAAATACATTTTCTTCTGATTTTCAATATGCATTTTAATACTAGGAATTTTCTTCATATGCTTCACCTAATTAATCATATTAGCGTCTTTAATATTTATGAAAACTATTTACTAAAACTAAAACAAGCTTTATAATATTAAATAGAGGTGAATACTAATGAATAAAAAGGTCTCAAGAATTATTGCCATTATTATGGTATTAGTTATGGTAATAGTATTTATTGCTGGTATTATTTATTAAAAAAAGCCTACTTGGCTTTTTTATTTGTCTTTAATAAATCTCTAATTTGCTCTAATAAAATAATCTCTTCAGTCTTTACTTTTTCTTCTTTTTGACCCTTTTTAGGTTTATTTAATCCCTCTTTTAAATGATTAATAGCTCGCACAAACATAAAAATACAAAAACCAATAATTAGAAAGTCAATAATATTTTGAATAAAGATACCATAATTAATGGTAGCATCCCCTATTGAAATAGTTAAATTAGTAAAGTTAATTCCACCAATCAAAATACCAACCATAGGCATAATAATATCATTTACAAAAGAAGTAGTTATTTTTCCAAAAGCCGCACCCATAACAACCGCCACTGATAAATCAATCACATTTCCCCTATCCATAAATTTCTTAAACTCTTTTAACATAATTCCTCCTCGTTTCTTAAATAAATTATATCATGTTTTATTATTTAATTCACCATTTTATACTTGCTGTATAACCTTTAATAATTCTGGAAATTTGGTATAGCCTATATCAGTATTAAAATGGCCGGCTCCCTCAGTAAAAAATATTTTTAACTGCACTATTCTCAAAGGTCGTAAATTTGTAACCTCTGAAATCTTTATTATTTAGTTTTTTTCCATAAATCTAAATATAATATAACATCTTTATTTCTCATTCAAGTTTGAATCATTATTTATTACTCCTTTATATAAATATATACTATTTAACTATCTGACCTAATTTATCACTTAAAGTTAAATGATCTTTCATAAGAAAAGTAAAATATTTATTATTAAGCTGTTGAAATTCGGTAATTAAATTAAATAATTTGCTATAATCATAAAAATTCTCTATTTTACTACTTGATGTTTTCCCTTGTTGATCAAATTTAGAACATTTAGATTTATCAATATTTAATTGTGTTATACAATTTGTTGATCGATTAACATCATGAAAAAATTCATAATACATAACACTATCAGTACCATAAGATAAACCGATTTCATAAGTTCCTTTGTCTTTAGGAAAAGCTTTAATAAAAGTTATTACATCATCACTATTTAATATTAAAATATAATTAACATCATCTTCCGTAAAGACCACTTTTTGAAATTTTTCATCGGTATCACGTAAACTAAATTTCCAATAACCATATTGTTTTTCTAGCTGTAATGCCGCCAAATCTTGTAAGCTCATTTCTTTAAATACATCAATGATGGTTGTCTGCCCATCTTGTTTTAAAGTTAAAAAGTCTTCCATCTTTTTCATAAATGATTTCTCCTTTTAAGGTCTTTTAAAGACCCTTTTTCTTCTTGGCTAACACGTCTAGATTCAATAATTTTTTGAAAAGTTTTATTATAAATAAAATCGCTTAAATTACTTTCCTTCAAATAAGCTAGCGTTTTCTTTTTATTTAGTAAATAACCATAGCTAAGTAACCAGGCAATCGCCATATCAACATAATAATGTTCCATATTTATTTCCGAAATATATTTAAAAATTATATCTAAATACTTTTCTTCTTGATAATAATTTAGGAATATCACTAAAACTACTCTAACATTAAAGGGTTTAGTCCTGTCTAGTTTAAAAAGTTTGTCTAAATACTCATCTTTATGTTGGCCAATTAATTTAAAACTGCCACAACTAATATCGCAAGTTGCCCAATTATCAATCTTTGGTAATAATAAGTTAAAATAATGATCAAATAACTTTTTATCTTTAAGATAACTCATTAATAATCCTTGTAAAAAAATTTCTTCAATAAAGTCCTTTTTACTAATATCAAGGAATTTTAAATAATCGGTTTTACTTATATCTTGCGCTAATTTTCGTAATAAAGGGATTTTAATACCGATTATTTTATTTGTGGTATTAGGAATCAGTTTTAAAGAAAAATTTTGATAATTAGAGTCACCCAACTTTTTTAAGTCCTTAATAAATTTTCCATAGGTTTTTTCATTCCAAGATAAGGGTAATTTTAGATTATTCATTGTACCACCAATATTATTATATCAAAATAAAAGACTAAGTTAGTCTTTATTTTATTTTTTTTCTATTTCCTCTAATAAAGCAGCTGAAGCTTTAGCTGGATTTGCTTGCCCTTTTGTTAATTTCATTACTTGACCAACCAAGAAATCCAAAATATTTCTTTTGCCACTTTTATACTGAATAACTGCTTCGGGATATTGATCTAAAACCTGATGAACAACCTCTTTAATAACCTTGTCATCACTAATTTGGACCATTCCTAAATCCTTAATAAGATCTTTAGGGTTTTTCTTTTGTTCTAAAACTAGCTGGAAAACTTCCTTAGCCTGTTTACTCGATATTGTCCCATCATTAGTTAAACTAATTAACTCAAGTAAAATTTCGGGCGTTAAATAAATATCTTTAATCGTTATTTCTAAATTATTAAGGTAACCTAAAATATTTGTCGTAATCCAATTGGCTACCGCTTTAGGATTACCTCCTAATTCAATACATCGATCAAAGAATAAGGCTACATCCTTGTCCTTAGCTAGAACACTAGCATCGTATCTCGATAACTCATAATTCTTCATATACCCATTTATTCGTTCATACGGTAATAAAGGAATAGCTTTTTTAATTTCTTCTAGTTCTGCCTTAGTTACCTTAATAGGTGGTAAGTTCGGTTCCACAAAATACTTGTAATCAACAGCATCAACCTTACTACGCATTGAATATGTCATCCCATCAGTTGTATCATATCGTCTCGTTTCCTGTAAGATTTTCTCTCCCCGATCAAGCATTTCGGTTTGTCTTATTATTTCATATTCAATAGCTTGTTTGACATTATAGAAAGAATTAATATTTTTAATTTCCACTTTCGTGCCCAATTCTTGATCCGTTTCTTTCATTAGGGATATATTAACATCACATCTGATTTGACCACGATCACTTCGTACCTCGGATGTATCACAATATAAAAACATATTACGAATTGTTTCTAAGAAAGTAATCGCTTCCTTGGCACTATATAAACATGGTTCCGTAACTGTTTCTAATAAAGGAATACCCGCACGATTATAATCAATAAGCGAATAATTACTATAATGATCTAAACTAGCGGTATCTTCCTCTAAATGTGTATCATGAATTAAGACCTTTTTATCTTCGCCATCAACATTAATCATCACATAGCCATTTATACCAACTGGATTATGCATTTGGGTTATTTGGTAACCCTTTGGTAAATCAGGATAAAAATAATTCTTACGATCAAAAGTAATATATTCCGGCGTTTCACAATGAAAAGCGATAGCCATCATCAGCGCTTTACGAATAGCTTCTTTATTAACCACCGGCAAAATACCGGGAAAACCCAAATCGATGGTAGCAGTATTACTATTAGGAATATCACTATAAGTATTTTTCGCCGAAGAAAAGTTTTTGGAATTAGTTTTAAGTTCGCAATGAACCTCTAAACCAATAACAACTTTGTACATTATTTAACCTCCTTTGCATAAATACCTTTATAGCCAAGGATCTTTTCTATTTGATAAGCTAAATTTAAACATAAAGCATCTGTCTTAATATTAGTCGTAATATTGATGGCAACAGGCATCTTGTTAACAAAACCACTTGGAATCGTAATACTTGGATAGCCCCCAAAATTACCAATCGCTAAATGATT
>CAZHWO010000014.1:9137-22430 GCA_964536075.1 uncultured Muribaculaceae bacterium
GTTCTAGTATTAAACATAATTTCTTCGACATTATTGCCTTCAACCCTAGAACCAAATAAAACACCATTCAAATTAGCATTATTGCTAGTGGCTTCAGCACAAGATATGGTCATATAAGTTGGATAAATAGCTTCTAGTAAAGCTTTAGGAAAATCAATAGCCACAACTTCAATGCCTAACTTTTTAATTTTATCTATCGTTTCATGAAAATTAGCTAAAGTAGCTGCTAATTCTTGATCTTCTGTATCTTTATAAGCATTAATATCACATAAGTCTTTAAAATAACATAGTTTTTTACCCTTTACTTCTTTTTCCAGACTATCAAATAAATTTTCAAAGGTATCAGGTAAACTGGTCATATCCTTTTCATCATGACCTTTAATGATATCAGTCACAATCGCCGCATCCTCGACAGAGCGTGTAAAGCAACCCACATGATCTAAACTAGACGCAAACGCAAATAAACCATATCGTGAAATTAATCCATAGGTAGGTTTAAATCCGACTAAACCGCCAAAAGCGGCTGGTTTTCTAACGGAATCTCCGGTATCACTACCAATAGCAAAAGGTACAATACCTAAGGCTACCGCCGCTGCTGATCCAGCGGAAGAACCTCCTATTAAACGGTTTTTATCCCAAGGATTTCTAACAACTCCTGTATTACCAGTGGTCCCTGTTCCTCCCATAGCTAGCTCATCTAAGGTTGTCTTACCAACTAAAATACCTCCTGCTTGTTTTAACTTTTCATAAACAGTGGCATCAAAAACCGGAACATAGTCTTTTAAAATATTGGAAGAAGCCGTTGTTGGTATTCCTTTAGTAGAAAAATTATCTTTTAAAGCATAAGGAAGACCATGAATTAAGGAAATACTAGGTAATTCTTCTTTGTTATCAAGAATGGTCATAAAACTATTAAAATCTTCTTGATAAAGCTTAGCTTTTTTATTAGCCTCGTCAAATAAAAGATCACTAGTCACTGCCCCATTATCAAGATCATGGTGAAGAGCTAAAATACTTTTTTCTAAGTAAGTCATTATTCCACCACCTTTGGTACTTTTACCTGATTATTTAAAGTCTTCTTAGCATTGCTTAATACTTCTTCAGTTAATAAAGCTAAACCAGCCATATCTTCCCTAGCCTGAACATCCTCATTTATAAAAGGATACGCTACTACTGGTAATTCTGCAATACCTTCCATTTTACCAATTAAATCCATTTGCTTTAAAATAATATCAAATTCCTTTAATAAAGTATCATACTCTTCTTCATTCATACGGAATAATAATTTTTCGGCATAACTTTTTAATAATTCTTTTGTAATCATAAAGCCTCCTAATCATTTAAACATATATAGTATAACATTTCTTTTATTCTTTTTAAAGAGTCCCTATTCCAGAAAATGGCATTTTTTACATAGTTCTTCACACTTTTCCCCTTTTTTAAAACCCTTAATCATTTTATTAACCCGCTCACTTTTCATTATCTCATCAAGATCTTTTTCGAAAATATTGCCTAAATTAATAAGTCCCTGACTATCTAAACAGCAAGGAATTACTGTTCCATCAACTAAAATACCTATATGATCAATTAAACCATAGCATTTACCTTTAGGATTATCATAATCATTTTGAAAATCCGGCCAGATAAATTCTTGATGATAACTAAAATAGACATTATGCATATCTTCTTTTAAATATTTGTCTTTAATTAATTGTTGCATTTGTTCATTTTCCGAATTATTTACCCACCATCTTAAATTAATATAGGTTTTAGCCGGTAAATTATTAATAACTTCAAAGATATTGTGCAGATAATCATCTAACTTTAAGCCATACTGTGGATGATAACTATGTAATGATATATTTATTTGACGAATATGTTGATTGTTAATAATCTTTTTCATTAAATAACCATTAGTTGTCAAATTAATATTAAAACCTTCTTGGGCAGCATAATTAATAAAATCATTAATTAACGGATGGATTAATGGTTCACCTAAAATATGAAAATATAAATACTTCGTATATCCTTTAAGTTTCGATAGAATTATTTTAAATTCCTCAAAATTTAAATACTTTACCTCACGCTTTTTAGGAGCACAAAAAGAACAATTTAAATTACAGGCATTAGTTATTTCAATATATACTTTTTTAAAACGCATCATCTTTTTCAAACCTTCTATTACTATTATAACAAAAAGAGACCTTATTGTCTCTTATTAATTAGCGATGCTTAAAACCTGATGCATCTTGATCTTCTTGGTTAGGATTAATTAAATAGCCTTCTTCATATATAAACGGTTTGAAAAGAGCCATATAAGGAATAGTTTTACTTGTTGCTAACATGTTATCATTGATAGTTTTATCATAATTCCCTTGTAAATCACCATAAGGACCAATTGGATTACCACCCATTTTGGATAATTCAATACAATATTGACCAGGATATTGCATACGCAGAAATTCATCTGTTCCTTCTAAATCATTATCCTCTACCAGTTTATAATCCGTAAACTCCCGATATTTATCAGCTATAGTTCGATTAATAGCTGTAAATTGATGACGATGTTCATCATCTAAGACTGTTTCATCAAATTGAAAGCTAGGACGATAATAAATTACGCCACCAGTACCATGATAAGAAACAAGTCCACAATATTTTTTCTCGTGATAAAGTTTATCAATTAATGCCATTAAAAATTTATTTTCATTAGCCATAACTAAATGGCCGGGTGTAAGACTAGGTACTCCAATTGGACTAGGAACATTAGTAGGAATATTGTTATATCGTAAATAGCCATAAGTTCTTTCATTCTCAATATTCGCTTGTAATCCCGAATTAAAAGGTTGATTACGATTTAATTCAATGCCTAATCCATTAGCTCGCCACATAATCATACTTCCAGCTGGAATTTCTTTATTGGTTAAAATACGTTTAACAGCTTCATAAAGTAACGGATGTTTTGTTTGATCAATCGCTTGATAAGAAGCATCGGCAAACATTTTTTGATGCTCTTTTAAGCTGCGATCATTAGGATCTTCCCTATAATGAATATCATCTTGACGATATTTTAAGTAATACTCTTTACATATTTTTTCCACGATATCTGCAGGCATATCTTGGGTAATCTTTGTTCGAATAGCCGAAGTTGAAATAATAAAACCTTCTGGATTCTGAAGAGGAATAAAATGAAAAGTATATTCTTCAAACGGAAAATGTTGAAACTCATCTTCACCTTTAACCATTTTTTCCATTAATTTTAACATAAAATCAACGGATATAATCTCCGATCCATGTGTACCACCCATTAAAATAATATGATTATTCCCTTTACCTAACGTAAAATAATCAACCGGGTAACCAAGTTCTGTTTTGGCCGGTTCTTCTTTAACCAACTTTCCTTTAGCCATTTGATATATGTCGGCTAATTTTTGTTGATATAAATCATAATCTAAAATATAATTAGTCATAAAAATCATCTCAGCCTTATTATAACAAAAAGAGACAAAAATGTCTCTTTAATTTTCTCCTTCTCTTAGCATGGTTGTAATAAAGATACCATATCCTTTATGAGCATCATTAACAATAACGTGCGTTACTGCTCCAATTAGTTTATTATTTTGAATTATTGGTGAGCCACTCATTCCTTGAATAACGCCACCCGTTTGTTTAATTAAGTCTTTATCTATTATTTCAAATAAGATGTTTTTAATTTCATTGTCATGATCAACCTTTAAAATATTAATTTCAAAAGTCTCAATTTTATTACCCGCAATAACGGTTCGGATTTGGGCTTTTCCTAAAGTAATTTCTTTACTATCAGCAATTTCAATTAATTCATCACTTAAACTATCGGTATAAGTTCCAAATATTCCTTTGTTGGTATTTTCGGTAATTGAACCAAGTACTTGATCATTATGTAAAGTGGCACTTTTCTCACCAGGTGTCCCATTGCTGCCACGCTCGATACCGGTTATTTCAGATTTGAATATTTTCCCATTTAAAATATCTAAGCGTTTACCACTACTCTTTTCAATAATTTCATGACCTAAAGCTCCAAATATTTTCGTATCCGGATCGATATACGTTAAAGTACCAATTCCACTAATTTGATCTTTGACATAAATACCTGTTTTATAAACATTATTTTCATCTTTGATTAGTTTTAAAGAAATGTTTAAAGTTTTATTATTTCTTATAATACCAATATCAATACCTATTTCTTTATTACTATCATTTAGATTAGTTACTAATTCTTCAATACTTGATATGGTACTATCATTAATTGAGGTTATGACATCACCTATTTCTAGACCCGCGTCACTACCGATATAGTTGCCATTAACCTTATAGAAACCTACGACCATTACGCCTTTTGAATTAACTTGAATACCTATGTTATTACCGCCTAGAATTACTTTATTAGAATAAGCCCCAACGGATAATGGTATAAAAAGGAATAAAAGAAGGAAAATTAGTAGTTTATTTTTAAAATTCATGGTCATCAACTCCTTTTAAAAATAGGAACTACATTATTATTATTATTAATTTTAGAATTTATATAGGAAGAAATATATGGAAAATAAATGAAAATGTGGTATAATAAGCCTATAGACTAGGAGGATATATGAAAGTTAAAAAAAGGAAAATGACCAAAAAATTTAAATCATTAATAGCATTTGTGATAATTATCGCTTTAGTTATTATTATTCCCTTAAGTATTAATAAATATTATACGATTAAGTTAAGGAACTTAAACTATGACAAAGTAGCAGCGCATAATATTGTTAAAAAAAATAAAGAAAAAGATGTTTTAAAAACTGGTTATAATGCTACATTAAATGCTGTTTTTGCTAGTAATGATTTTAATATAAAATATTATGATAATTATAAAAAAATTAGTTATAACAATTTAAAGGATTTCACTAAATACCTTAATAAATTAATTGAACAAGGTTACACTAATAATGAAGTTTCTTTAATAATTAACAGTGCTGATAATAAATCTCTTAAAAGTTTTGTTACTTTAGAAAAACAGGATAAAGTTAGTGATTTACTGGATTTTGATTACGCTAAATTAGCTAATTATAGTCGTTATGTCGACTATCAAAAAGTTAACCGAACGACCGAAGAAAATACCGTCACCTATGTTAATATTGGCTTAGATAAACCTTTTTATACCGATTATCTTACAATTAAAAAGTTTTCTTTGAATATGCTGACCAACAAATATCGCGGTTTAGATCAAAACTATGTGCCGGATGATTTGGTCAAACTAAATACGGAATATACATTAGATAATGAAGATGAATATCTAAATAGTCAAGTGGCCGAAGTTTTTTATCAAATGGCCGCGGATATGGCCAAAGAAAATTTATCGATTGTTGCCAATTCCGCTTATCGCTCATATAAAAATCAACAAGAAACTTATGATTTATATTTAAAAACTTATGGCGAAAATTACGTTAAAAATTATGTCGGTAATCCTGGTTTTTCGGAACATCAAACCGGTTTAGCCCTTGATATAGCTAGTAAAAATGGTGATGTCTTCGCTAATACTAAAGAATCCAAATGGTTAAAAGAAAATGCCTATAAATATGGTTTTATTCTAAGATATCCTCAAGATAAAGAAGATATTACTGGTTATAAATATGAACCTTGGCATTACCGTTACGTTGGTACAGAAATTGCTAAAGACATACATAATAATGATTTAACCTATGATGAATATTATATAAGATTTTTAGATAAATAAAAAAAAACTTGGTTGAACTATTCAAGAAAAAGTAGACCGATTTAAAAAAGCAAGAACCCTAATTGAGTTTTATACTCGATTAGGGTTCTTTAATTATTTATTTTATTAAGCCCATCACTTTTTATTTGTGTCCACTTTTATATTATCAGTTCAGATATAATTCTTTTACCTGCTTATTTTAATCCTTTTTTTATTCCAGAAGTGATACCTTTTGCTATTTCTCCTGCAGCATTTCCAATAGTTGGAGTCATTTTTTCAATACCTTCTTGAGCTACGGGCATAACTTGTTGAACAGTGTAAGCTGTTATTTCTCTTCTATGAGCAACAAACATGATAATTCCTCCAACTATTATTAATCCAAAACCAATAGTATTTATAAATCCCCCAATAGCAAATAAACCAAAACTTCCAAAAATTCCACCAGTAGTTTCTTGCATTCCAGTAGTATTAAAAGAATCATTATTCATATTTCCTATGCCATTAATAGCTGTATTTCCAAATACCATACCTCCAAATATAATTAATAAAATTCCAATAACTAAAACAATTACACCAACTATTAAGAGGGTTTTCCCAATTTTTTTAACTTTTATATTATTTTTTTGATATTCTTCTTCGTTTAAATATTCTTTTTTTTCCATTTCTTTTACACCTTTCTTATTTATTATTATCTTGATTACCATGATTTAATGGACTTATAATTCTATCGTTTCCAAAATGTTCTGCCTCATGTATTTTATTATGATCATGTATATCATTGTGAAAATTATTATTATGCATTGATTCATGTATACTACTATGATCTATTTTAAAGTTATCATCATTAATTGTTGAACTAAACTTGTTATCATCTTGCGAATTCCCATTCATAAAACTCATTTCTTTTACCTCCTTTTCCTTTTTTTTCTTGTTTATTAGTTCTCTTGGATCTATTTTAAAAATATATACCAACAATCCACCACCAATAACAAGTAATTCAATTACAGAAATTATTATAAATACATTTATTGATGAGTCATCTTTGATTACAGAATTAATTTTTGACATTGTAACAAAATAATCTGAACAATGTTTAATGGAAAATTCAACATATCCATATTTTACTACTAAATCATTTGCTATAGATTCTAACTTCTTACTATCATTGTTATAATAATATATATTGATAGTAGACCCATCTTTAAATTTGTCACCTACAAATATTTTAATTTTTGTTCCATCAGGTAAATTACCATTATGTTTAAAACTTAGATATAGACCATCAGCATAATTTGATAATTTGTCTATATCCCCCTTGTTAGTAGTATCAAATGATATTTCTATTGCAAATTCTGTAACATCTTTAATTTTTGAACCATCTATACTCCAACTATATATCATTTTTTTGTTTTCATCAAAATAATTAAAATTAACTGTTTTTTTACTGTTTTTAATTTTGTTTAAATCTTCTACAGATATTTTACTATTTGCATCTACTGATATTTGTATATTATCACTTTTATTTTCTTCTAAAGCCAATTTTAAATCTTCTAGATAATAGGCTTCTTTTCTTATTATTTTTATATTTATTTTATTTTCTAATCCCGATTCAGAAGTAATTATTACTTCAATAATATTTTCTCCAATATTTAATTCATGATTACCAACTCCAGATATTTTAGCTTTAGTATCTTCTGATTCAGCTTTCAATTCAATATTTGTTATATTATTACTAACAGATAGTGTATAGTTATTATTATCTATTTTAACTAATTCATAATCATTAATAGATATCCCTTTCAAACTATTATTAGTTGATAAATTATTATTTGTGTTTGGTTTCGGAGTGGGCGTAGGTGTTGGATCTGGCTGTGGTGTGGGAATTGAAAGTACATTTACTGTTATTGTTTTTGTTTGTCCCCCTAAAATTTCTTCATCGTATGTTGCGTAATTTGCCGAAGCAACCACTGATATACTTGCACTTCCAACACTATTTGCTGAAATAGTTATACTACCAGAATCATTATCCAAGAAAATTGAACTTGCAGAAATACCTGCTACTCCCGAATTGGAAGAAGATATATCTAGTCTTCCTGCTGAATTTGATGCAGAAATAGTTACTGTTTTTGATTCCCCTACATACATAGTTATACTTGAAGTAGAAACATTAAAGCCACCCGCTGCAACTACATTAATTGGTATTAATAACATTAACATTAATATTAAACTATAAATTTTTTTCATTAATTTACCTCCATTATTATTTTTTTAATTCTAATATAGTCAATTATATCAATGGAAGTATTATTGTTCATGTCTGCCGCTTTTTGATATTCATTTTTCAATTTTTCAATGTCCATAATATCTTTTTTTATTCTAATATAATCTATTATATCTATTTGACCATTTCCATTTACATCGCCTCTTACAATATTTGTAAATTCTATATATGGTGTTAGATTTCTAAATATTTTTGTCTTGCTACCAGTATATAAAACATCTTTATTATTTACTGTTTTATATTCGACATCTATTGTATAAGCTGTATTTAGTATTATATTTGATTTAAAATCATTAACAGTTGTGTTAATATCTATTAAGTCAATATAATTATTATTTTTATAACAACTATATTTATTTATTATATAATCAAATTCTTCTTCCCATTGAGCATATAATATTAAATCATTAGAAATAGTAATTGATTGTTCATCCGTATAAGATGTTCCCGTTCCATCGGCCTTGGTATTCCATTCTTTAAATTGATAACCTTCTCTTAAAAATGTGTTTTTTGCTAAGTTTATTGCCACATTAAGTGTATAAGTTCCAGTTGCTGTTTGATTGCTTCCATCATTTGAATTATATGTTATATTTCCAATTATACTTTCCCATATAGCATATAACCTAAAAGTATCATTGGCCACATCACTTAATTGTATTGATTGGTTTTCTACATAAGATGTTCCCGTTCCATCAGCCTTGGTATTCCATTCTTTAAATTGATAACCAGTTTTTTCATATAAATTTGCAGAAATCTCTTTAGTTGAAGCATTTACAGCATAAGTTGTTGCTAAAGTATCCGACATAAATTCTACTTTATTATCATCAACATAATTTGATTTAATTTTCCCACTATTGGCATCATATATAATTGTATATGCATTTGCTTCCCAAGAAGCAAATAATTCATATCTGTTAAGTATGGTATGCGCAGATACACTAATAAAAAAGTTATCCTCTGGAAAATACCATCCATCGAAACCATAACCTGCTCTTGTTGGTATTGGTAATTCTCCATATTTTTCATACATACGAACGGTTTTTCTTTCAGGATTTACAATACCACCATTTGGATTAAATGTAACAATTCTTTCTTCTCCCATCCATTGAGCATATAATGTAATAGCTTCTTTATCCTCCATAGCATAAATTAGATCTAAATCATCATATGATATTCCCGTTCCATCCGCTTTTGTATTCCATTCTTTAAATTCGTAATATTTTTTTGTGAATGTATTTTTAGGTAATGTGTAATCATTTTCTACACTAACTTCAATACCATTCATTGTTCCTGTTCCACCATTGGCATCAAAATGAATATCGTAATGAGGAACATAAGTAATACTAATTGGAACATCTTTAATATATCCATCATAGAAGCTTTCAATATGAATAGTTGTATTTCCAGAAGCCTGTGGAATTATTATTCCGTTTTCATCTACTTTTACTATATTTTCATTATTTGATTTATAAATAATTCTCTTGGCTGCTTCAATTTGGGGCATTATATAATCATAAATATTTTTATGCTCATTTAATTTTTGGTTTATTGCTATATTTGAAATACTTGTATATTCAAAATCCACAAATTTTAATACAGGAATTCTAGGTATTCCATTAACAGTTCTAATAATCCAATTGCTATCAAAATCTGTCCATGTAGCATAATTTGAACGATCAGTTAATTCAATTAATTCAGTATCTTTATCAAAAAGATTTACATTCGTTGCATTAGTACAACCTGATTTACAAAGTGCTCTATCTTCTATCTTTAATGCATTTACGCCATCAATGATTAAACCTCCATCTGTTTCATTAAATAAAATTCCCCCAACATTAGAGCCAATAACTGTTGATAATATATTTTTTACTGAATCTGCAGAAATTACATCATTTATTAATACAGCATCTTTACTTCCATCAGCATATTCTCCATTAATATTTCCTGCCAAGTGAATATTTTTAATATTAACATTATTTCCTTGTATATAATCTGCTCCTATTATATAACTAAGCAAAAACGCCGTTTCGCTTAGCCCACTTGGTTCAAGTTTATAATCTAAATATATATTAGAAATAGATATACTACCATATAGTATTGCAAATTGACCAAATAATCCCCCACCATATGAATGTCTTAAACTATTATTGGAATTTCTCACATTATATATTCCACTTACCTCACTGTTTTTCAAAACAATGTTTTCAAAAGTTGCATTATACTCAGTTGTATCGCTATAATTACCATTATTTGCATTATATTTTGATAACAAAGCACTACAAAAACCACCTTGACAATTTACATCGAAATCTTCTAAAACTAAATTTTTAATAGTAACATTTCCTGATGCCGAACCAAACAAACCGTTTCCAGCATCATTCCATTCATACCATGTCTGTTGTTCCTCATTACAAGTTAAATAATTGTTTTGATACAATCCTTTTATGCTATAACCTTTTCCATCTAAACTTCCCGTAAATCCATTTATTGATTCCCATCCAAAACCCTGAGGACAAGCTGTTGATGGCAGTGATAATTCTCCACCTTCTCTTGTATCTTCAGTTAAATCAATATCATTTCCAAGTTCATAATAACCATCTAAATCATCTCTAATTTGATCTAGTTGATTAGAGTTAGTAATGATGTAAGGATTATTTTCTGTACCAAGCCCTTGCATTTTAATGATATTTATATCAATTGATGATATTACATTAGAATTATAAAAAGTATCAATTCTATATGTTCCACTATCTAAATCATTAGAAAAATTAACTAAAGTATTGATATTATTTTCTGCTACTATATTATTTGTAAAATTTGCTTTATTAATAACTTCTTGATTATCTGAATCATATAGTTTATATGTAAGAAGCGCCCCAGAAGATATATTCTTCGTTTCAGAATACAATCTTATTTCACTATCTGAAATATCCATGCCATCATATTTATCTAAATTAATGTAAGGATTAGTATCAATATTTGTTGTAAATACAGAAACCTTATCAATATATCCACCAACACTATTTATAATTATTCTAGTGTCTTTATTAACAATAATATTTTCTGATATATCAATAGTAATAAGCCCCGGTAAATCAGTTGTTTTAGAAAAAGTTTCAAAGGTTCCATCTTTTTTATAAACTTTTACATTATAGACCGTATCAGGATTTTCAGCAATAAATTTAATTTTTTCAATTTTTTCATCATTTTTAATTTTTGTATCCGTCAAATAATATGTTTTTTCATTTACATTTTCATATTCTTCTCCTAAAACATAGTTGTTATCCCAACTTTTATTGGCAGCACTATCCATTTCATCAATAAAACTAATGGAAGTATATAAAGAATCATATGTCAAATATGGATATTGCAGACTCGCTCCCCAAGAATTCTTTAAAATCCAAACTCCTTTTCCAGAAATTACTCTGCTACAACTTGAAATATTACTACTGTGTGTTGCTGTATCCGCACAATATGAATATTCTAAATCATCATTCCATCCGATAATTTCCATAGCATGTCCACCCGAAGCATTACAATTATAAACATCTATTACAACATTACTTAAATTAGCATCTGTATACCGGCAAGAAGAATCCATATAAGTTGAGACATAAGCAGCACCATTTTCCATAATGTTTTGTTTTACTTCATTTAAATAACTATTTCTTGTCTCTGTTTCTTCTTCCGTTAATAAACTTGTAGATTCTCTTAAACTAATTCTTGGAACAATTATAGTAGAGTCAACTTCATATTCTGAATTACTATAGCTAACAACATCAGAAAGTTCCATTTTTTGTAAATCTGTATCATTATACTCTTTAAAAGAATTATAATCTGTCAATGATACTCCGTTTGCCATCGCAATGGTAGAAATATAAAAGTTGCCTCCATCACCAAGAGAACGATTAACAAAGGATACATATTCGTTTTTATAATCTTTTATTCCATTTCTAGAAGTTACATAATCTATTTGTCGTTCTGAAATTAATGTTGATGTTGATTCTTGATACGAAGTATCAGTTGTTTTTAGTAAATAAGCTTCAGCGGCACCGGCAGTAGCAAATGCCCAACATAATCCTAAATTACCTTGATCCCTAACTGGAGTTAAATAATTTTTTCCATTTACATTTCTTAAATCATAATTACTTGAAACATTTATTTCTTTTGCTTCTTCTCTAACTGAATAATCAATTATCATAGAAATAGGTATTTCTCCTAGATTTGATTTTTCTTCTTCTGAATAAGTAAGATATTCAACATATTGAGGATTTAAGTATAATGTATTTTCTTCTTTATTTTTTTCAGTTAAAATTATTTTCCCTGTTTCCTCATATACTTTTTTTATGTAATTTTGTGCTTTTAAGGGCAAATATGAATATTCTTTACTTACTAATATTTTCTCTATATCTATTTTACTATTTTTATTAAATAAAAATAACGAAAACGTTAATGCTATAAATGAAATAGCAAAAATTATTATATATAATATTTTCTTTTTTTTCATCCTAATTACCACCTTTTATTGGATTAAAGTTCGTAATGTCAACCCTTACGAGAAAAAGATTAATATCAGTCATATCATTGAGGAAAACTTTCATCAAGAGAATCATAAATTACATCAATAGAATTTTTATCTGTTGCAATACTGGCTTCTAACTTTTCAATTTTATTGTATCATAATTTAAACTTACGGTAAATGCTTCGTGTAATATTTTATAGTAAATAATATCATAATTTACAGAGGAGGTGTAAACTATGATGCTTAAATTTAATAGTTTAAAAGATTTATTAGTATTTAATATAAAATATTACAGATATTTGAATAACTATTCTCAAGAAAAATTAGCAGAACTAAGTGATTTAAGTCCTAGGTATATTACTGATGTTGAAAGAGGATTACATTGCCCAACAATAAATAAAATTGAAACAATTGCCAATTCATTAGGAGTTGAACCACATTTATTATTTATAAATAATGAAAGAGATAGTGAAATTGTTAAAAAAATTACTAATTCAAGACAATATAACCAAAAATAAATGAAAAAACCAGAAAAAAATCATTCCTGGTTTTATAATTTAACTTTAACATTTTCCTTTTCTTCAGACGAGATACTAAACATATTCATCTCTTTATTATCCAAAAAACGAACTAACAAATTATTAGGAAAAAATTGAATCGTATTATTATAGTTCATGACTGCATCATTATACTTAATTCTCGATGATGAAATTTCATTTTCGATTGAGGATAATTGATTTGATAAATCAAGATAAT
>CAZHWO010000015.1:0-19364 GCA_964536075.1 uncultured Muribaculaceae bacterium
TTATAAATTTAGTTTATACTATTTTAGATAAAAAAGCAACATTTTATTTTTTTATAATTTCTAGGTTATTTATTAAAATATCCGAGTAAGTATACGATCTTATTTCATTGTTAATAGCAATTAAAAAAATCTTAGGATAGACATCAATTATTTTGCCAGAAAAGTTTTCGACTTGATTGCGATTACCATTAAATCTAAAATCTAGCGTTTTACCCTTGTGGTTCGTTATTTCTTCTCTTATCTTAACTATATTCATCTTGGATAGCCCACATACATAGTACCATTAGTTATAATTCCCCCAATGCCATCTTTACCATATTTTGTTTTGGAAAGAATTTCTAATAAATTAATTTCCTCATTTTTTTTGGAAACACTTATATTGCTAGCAACAATAGCAGGATCTAAAGCATGAATGTTAATCCTTTTAGGACTAGAAGCAAAATTAGCTCCAGCTTTAATTAATTCTTCAAAATTAGATTGGCAAGCTCCGGCAATAATAATTAGTTTTTCAGGATTGTTTTCATAAGTTCTTGCCGCTTTAACCGCTTTAATAAAGTTTTTAGTGTTTTTATAGTTTTCTAAATCACTAATATCACCTAACCTTTTATAATATGCATCATGACCTGTTATAACTAATATATCCGGATTAAATTCATTTAGATATTTACCTAACTGCCGATACACATCTGCTTCCTTAATATTTAAACCTAGTGCCTTTAATTTTAGTTTTTTATAAAAGTTTATACATCTTTCTAAATATTCATTATCGCCATCAACATGAAGTATTCGTCCTGGTAAATAAAAATATTCATTTCGATCTAAATTAGCTATATTGTTAAAACTATCAACATATTCTTCATCATTGGTTTCTCGATTGTCTTCTTTCCTTAAGTCAGAAACACTACTATCAGCATATAGTCTAACATCAATTCCTTTAAGTAAAGCTACTTCATTTTCAATGCCAATTATTTTAAATAATATATCATTATCATGAGAATTTCGTGTTACAAAATCACCGATATTAAAAAGCATATAATCATCTCCAAATAATTATATGCTTAACGAATTTGCAATATCACAGAATACTTCTACCGGAATTTGTTCAGCCCGAACTTGTAAATTAAGATTTTTTTTCAATAAAACCTGTTCAATTTTCGTTAAATCATAATGATTTAGATTATTTTTAATTGTTTTTCGTTTATATCGAAAACTATCTCTTATAATCTTAAAAAATAAATCCACATCGTTAACCGGTACTGGATCTTTTGCTGTTAAAGAAATTACCATACTATCTACTTTAGGTTGAGGAATAAAATTATGACGGCCTACCACAAATAGTTTCTTAACGTTAAAATAATAATTTAAAAAGACCGTTAATGAACTATACTCCTTCTTTCCCGGCAGAGCTGCCAGCCTTTCTCCTACTTCTTTTTGTACCATCACAACTATTTTTTTGATATTAAGTTTCTCTTCTATAATTTTCTCAATTATGGGGGTAGTAATATAGTAAGGAAGATTAGCTACTACGTAAATATGATTAACTTCATAATTATTTATATCTTGTCTTAAATCTCTCTTTAAAAAATCGTCATAGACAATATTTAAATTTGCATACTCTTTCTGTAGGGCTTCTAGGGTTGGTCTTAAAGTTTCATCTATTTCATACGCTAAAATATATTTACTTTTCTTTACCAACTTTTTTGTTAAAGCTCCAGCTCCTGGGCCTACTTCAATGACTAAAGAATCAGGTAAAATATCAGCACTGGCAACTATTTTATCAATAATTAAAGCGTTTTTTAGAAAGTTTTGACCTAACCTTTTCTTTAATTTAAAACTATTTTGCATATTACCACTACTTTCCTATAACAGAGAATTGATAATTAAAAGTCTTATTACTCCAATCTTGATCTTTAGTATTTTCCGCAATCCATATACGGACGATATATTTATTTTTATCAGATCCTTTTAGTGTGTCATAATCTAACAAATTGTTATCAAGATCACTTAAAAAACCAATAGTTATCTCTTGATCATTTTTAACCAATTGATATTTTAAAACTTTCTCCGAAATAATCTCGGTTATATTATCATCCTCATCTAATGAAGCCACCACCTCATTTAAATAAAGATAATATTTTTGCGGCTTTGAACTAGTATTTTCTACAAAAAATTCATACGCAGAAATCTTTTTGCCTTCTTCATCAGTCATAGGAACCATATCCTGGACATAGACCGCATTATGAAAATCGTTTATAATAATTCTTTCCTTGTTTTCGAGTTTCTGAAAAAAGAATTTGAATAATATAATCACTACTAAAATAATAAATACATATAACAAAACATTAAACAAAACAATTAACCCTTTTTTTTGCAAGATATCACCCCTCATTAAGTCTTCTTTTTCTTTCTCTTTTTTCGGTAAATCTTTTCAACAAGGACAACAAAATCATAGACAATAATTCCTAAACAAGGAATTAAAACGGCAATTACCCAACCAAAAGAAGTTGATAAAAAATATTGAATATATCCAACCATTGGAATTTTCAAAATAACTTTACCAGTAATATTTTCCTCATTAACAGTAGCTAAATCGGCTACATTGTTATAGTCACCTTTAGTTTTAAAAGAATAACTACCATTAGCTAGCTCTGTTTTTTCAATTATTCGATGGGTAATTGTGAAACCATTAAATCTATTATCAGAGGAAACAAAAGTAATAATATCGCCGACTTTTAATGCTTCTCCAGCCATCTTCTTGGTAATTATGGCATCATTAACTTTTATTGTAGGATACATACTTTGACTAACAATAATAAAAGCATTATATTTTTGGGCATTATAATTACCATTAGATAAGTCAACTTTAACTTTAATAAAATAAGCGATCAAAGTAACAGCAACCATTAACAATAATAAGAAAACAGCATACATAATTATACTGATAATCTTACTAAGTATTTTTCTTCCTTTTTTTAAGTTCATTATATTCTCCTATTATACTAAATCTGACTTGCATATACGTTTAATTTTATTCCAAAAGTAGCTCCCGTTATATCAATGGTTTCATCACCGGTATTATCATACAAAATAGCTTTTTCATCTACCCACATTCTAAAGCGATATTTTGTATCAAAATTATCAGCTACCCTTTTTGTTAAAATAATCCATTGATTATCATCTAAATATTTAACTAAATTGCTAAGTAAAATTGGCCCAACAATCACTTCTTCTTGGCCGTTGTTAATTTCAGTTAAATAAACTTTTATATAACTGCTAGTAATAACTGATTTACCATCTTGACTGGCAACAATTTGGTAATTAATTTCCCCATTTTTAACAGAACCCTTAATATTAAAATCAAAGTATTCACCATTACCTATCATTTTTATACCAGTAGTATCTTTAATAGGATAAACCTGGCTTAAACTAATAGCATTATTACCTTCATTATAACTAAAAGAAACAGAACCGTTTTTAGTTTTAATCGTATTAACGGAAGGAACATCAGCACTTCGATTGAAAAATAAAAAAAGGATACACGCTAAAGATAAAACTAATACTAAACCTAAAAGCAATAATTTAGGCAGTGAAAAGAATTCTATCTTTTTAATATTACCATTTGATTCATGTCTTTCTATATTTTCTCTCATTTATTATCACCTACCATAAATACTATCATAAATAATAAGCTTTTTCAATAAAAAAGCCGTAGAAGGTTTCTACAGCAATTGATTTTATTGTACAGTATTAATGTTTCGAGCAAAAACATTAACTTTTATAGAAAAAGTTTTATTAATTAAGTCTTTAATTATTACCCCATCTTTTTCTTCATATAGAATTGCATCTTCAGCAATCCACATTCTTAAACGATATTGTTGTTTATAATTGTTCTCATCAACAGCTGAAACATTAAAGACTAATTTACCACTAATTTTTGACGCTGTTTCACTATAATTATCTAGTTCAGAACATTTTATAGGTCCAACTACTGGTACTTCTTTTGCATCTTCGATTTTTACTAAATATATTTTGACAACAGAATTATCCAGAGTCGATGTTTCATCTTCGTTTATAACAATATCATATGTAATAGGGGCTTCTTTTGCATCAGCTGTAATGGTAAAGTCAAAATAATCTTGGGAAGATTGACCCTCTACATCTGCAATAGGTAAAACATCTTTTAAAGATATACCATTACCCAAAGTTTCATCTTCTTTATAAAGAAAAGCGACTTTGGCTATATTAACTTTGTTGATTTTCGTTCCTTCACGGGCATAATTAAAATATGCAAAAGATACCCCAACTACAGCTATAATTAATATAACTATTCCTATTACTGATAATAAAATTTCTTTTGAAGCATTTTTATTCATGTCCTTCCCTCCCTACTCTTAATTATAAGCGCGGACATTAACTTTTACTGAGAAGCTTTTTCCCGAATTAGCCTCAGCATAATCACTAGATATCCATATTCGCAAGCGGTAATGTTCTTCCATATCCTTTGTTTGGGTTGACGTAAGAGTCCCCAAATATAATCTTTTACCTGTTTCATCTGATGAGGAAGCAAAAAGTTCATTATAAATAGGAATAACCTCATTATTAAATCCCTCAATGGGTTGATCATTACTATTGGTTAAATAAATTTTAATATAATCTTCCGGAATAGTATTATTAACTCCGGGGGTAAGGTAAATTTCATAATTGACAGCTGTCTTACCTTTTATAGAACCGCTAACACTAAAATCAAAATAATTCTGCGACGTTTTACCCACTATATCATTAACCGGATAAGCATTTGATAAATCGACAGTCGGCGTTTCCTCCGTATAATTAAAAGTTATACTACCGGTTGTAAAAGTATTAAGAAATTCACCTGATTTAGCATATTTATAAAAAGCATAAGTAAGGCCTGATATACTTATTAAAAGAAATAAAATAACAAATACCGATAATACTACCAATCTTCTGGTTTTTATTTTTCTCATATTTTCCTCCTAAACCATATAACTTAATATAAAAGAGGGTCCTACCAACCCCATCTGATTATGTCAAATTGAATATTATATTGTCTACCAACAATAACTGTTTCAGCTTCACTACTATATAAAAGATCCATTGTTTCCCCTACAATAGCCCCTCCTCTATCTAAAACAATAGCTAGAAAAGTCTTGCCAATAAAAGAAAAATTAGAGATACGAACAATACTACCGCAAGGGATATTCTTATCAGCAGCCACTATTCGAATTAATCCATATTCTGAATCACCATAATATATATTGCCATTAGTCACATTTTGCCTTGGAGGACAACCAACACGTCCGTTACAACCAACACAATCTGGCCCATAACCTGTTAAAGTACCAGCAAAAGAAACGGGTTTAGTACTACCAATAGTAGCCGCTTGTTCAACCGTCAATACCTTATAAGGTTTAGTATTAACTAACAAATTATTATATTTTGTCACAATATGAACCGCTTCTACAGACTTCACTTGGTTTATGTTATACGTTTTTATACTATTAACCTTGTTCGATGAAGCCGCAAAAAATAAAACTGCAAATACAACAAATATAATAGCTATGGATTTACCATATATTAATAGAAATTTCTTCACATTACACCTCTGTAATCTAAGATTAATTCTATCATATTTATTCACTTAAGTCAAACAGTTGATAGGCATTATTTGTGGTAATTTTACCCACTTCTCCCATATCTATTTTTTTAATTTCAGCAATCTTCTTAGCTATATATAAAAGGTTAGCTGGTTTATTCAACTGTCCTCTTAACGGTTCCGGACTAAGATATGGACTATCCGTTTCTAAAACAATATCTTCCAAAGCAATTTTTTCAATAACTTCTGATAGATGACTGTTTTTGAAAGTAACAACGCCACCGATTCCTAATTTATAACCTAATTTAATAAATATCTGCGCCACTTCATAGCTTCCAGTAAAACAATGAATTACTCCTTTTAAAGAATAGTTTGAAAGAATCTTAATTGTATCTTCAGTAGCATCACGCATATGAATAATGACTGGTTTATTTAAAGCTGCAGCTAAATTTAACTGTTTTATAAATAATTGTTGTTGATATTTTTTACTTTCTTCATCTTTATCATAGTAATAGTCTAATCCAATTTCACCAATTGCAACTATTTTCTTATTGCTTATTATCAAATCTCGTAAGCCACCGATATCCTTATCAGCCACATATTTTTCTGATGGATGATATCCAACTGAAACAAAAACATTTTGATATTCATTAACTATTTTATTAATTTCTTTTATCTCTGCAGAATCACAACCACTAGCAATCATTTTTTCAACTCCAGCATCAAGAGCCTGCTGATAAACTATCGATAAATTATCATAATATTCCGAAGAAAAATGCAAATGTGTATCAACAAACATAAAATCACCTCAATTTATTCTTCAATTATATTTTTTTCAGAACAAATAATTATCCCTAGGTGACACAATAAAATGACAAAATATATTACATCTATAATACTTCTCGAAATGAAAGCTACTATACCAACAAAAATAGCAATACCACCAATAATTTTTACTAAGATACTGAATTCTTTACTTGGTCCCATTTAATTTTATCCTTTCTTTCAATTCAAAAACACAAACCAATTATATCATAATGATCTTCAGAATTAATCATTTCCCTTAAATTATCAATTAGATTGACAGTATTTTTACAGCTAATCCTCCAAAGTCTTAGCAATTAAATGATTTAATAATTCAACTAATTCTTTTTTTTCTGACAAAAGCGATTGATCTTCAGCTATCATAATTATTGCTCCATCACAATCACCATTAATAATAATTGGAGATATATAGAAATAGCCTTTAAATTCTTTATTTTCAAACAAACTTTTCGTTTCATATTGTTCACTTTCATATACTTTTCTTTTTTCAATTACATTTAATATTTCCTTAGTTATTACCTCATTAACTAAATCTTTATATTGATTATCGTTAAAAATTAATTTTTCATTATCTGTTATAAATAAAGGTAACCTAATTTGATCATAAAATACAGAAAAATAAATCTCTAGTTCCGCTGATACCCCTTTAACAGGAAAATATTTTTTTAAAATTATTTTCTCATCTTCTAAAAACATCTCTAAATATTGCTCCGATTTTAATCTAAGTATCTTTCTTATCTCTTTTGGAATAACAATTCTTCCAAGTTCATCTATTTTTCTTATCATACCTGTTGATTTCATTTAAATCCTCACTTTCCACTACAATTAATTTGCCAAAAATTATAACAATTATGCACATATAAAAAGGAAATCATCTGATTTCCTTTTATTATTATTTTATTAAAACTTTACTTTTTATTAAACTAATTTTGTTCAAGTTAATAGTAGCATTATTTCGGAGTGTTTCATTCCTATTTTTAAATGTATTAGTAATTTTATCGACAAAATTTGGCAAAAAATTGCTTAATACGTATTTTTTTGCTCTGTTATTAAATTTATAATCACAAGTAATATCCGTAATTATACCACTTAAATTTAGAGCAATAGTCCTTTTATCAGCTTTAGCTTGATCATCAATTTTAGCTATATATCTCGGTAGTCGGTTATTTTCTAAGGTCACTTCATTTATATAGTCTCTTAACGCCTTCTGACGATCAATAATTAATCTTTGAACTATCTTTTTAATAGTAATTTCGCAAGCTGCAAATGAACATGTTAGATGATCATCCATATTTTTTAGTTTTGTATCAATAGCCTCAATTTCTCCGCTTATCAACTGATCTATTGTTAAAGATAGACTCTCACTATTATTTTCCAAATCAATTGAAAGAGCCCTAATCACTATAGCTAAACTTTTTTCTTCTATTTCCTGCTTAATTCCCTTTTCCACTGCTTACACCCTTTTCTACTATATTAATAAAATATCAGGAAAGCTCTCCTAAGTCAAGTTTTAAAAGGGCTTGTTCTTCAATAAAACATTTAATAATTCAACTAAAATAAAAATATAATGTTTATCTAACTGCGGTAAATCTAATATAATATGAATTGTTTCATCACGATAATTAAATCTAAAAAAGTTAGATATTTTGAAAGAATCAATAAATAATTGTTCACCATCTATATGACTAGATAGATCTTTTGGTAAAACTAGTTCAATATATTTCTTTGTTTGAACAATTTTATCAATATTTAACTTTTGAGCAAGTTTTTCAAACCATTCAGTATACATATAAATAAGAACCTTATCATCAAATTTACCATAACGATCTTCTAGTTCGCTCTGAACATTTATTAATTGTTCATAGGAATCAATTGTGTTTATTAATTTATGAATTTCCAATTTTACTTCCGTATCCGAAACATAGTCATCATTAATATGGGTATCAACATTTAATAGTATACCATTATCATTTTCCTCTTCAGGTGATTCAATACCTTTTAATCTACTTACCTCTCTATTTAATATTTTTAAATATAAATCAATCCCTACACTATCAATAAATCCCGCTTGTTCACTACCTAAAATATCACCCGCTCCCCGAATTGATAAATCGCGACTAGCTATAGCAAACCCACTACCTAGCTCCGTAAAATCTTGAATTACTCGTAATCTTTTTTGAGCCGTATCATTAAGTATTTTAAAAGGTTTATACATTAAATAACAATAAGCTATACGATTACTTCGTCCAACTCGACCGCGAATTTGATATAGTTGACTAAGGCCAAAATAATCAGCATCTATAATTATTAAAGTATTAACATTAGAAATATCAATTCCATTTTCAATAATGGTTGTACAGACCATGATATCGTATTCACCATTTATAAAAGCAAGCATTTTTTCTTCCAATTCGTTCTTAGGCATTTTACCATGAACAAAAGTTATTCTAGCTTCAGGGACCAGCTCTTTAAGATCATTCACTTTATCGACAATACGATCTACGCGGTTATATAGCATAAATACTTGCCCATTTCTAGATAATTCTTTGTAGATAGCATCTTTAATAATAATTTTATTTTCTTCTATTACATAAGTTTGAACTGGATATCTATTAACTGGTGGAGTTTCCATTAAAGATAAACTTTTTAAACCGGTTAGAGATAATTGTAAAGTTCTAGGAATAGGAGTAGCTGTTAAAGTTAAAACGTCGATATTTGCTTTATATTGTTTAATTTTTTCCTTGTGCATAACACCAAATCGTTGTTCCTCATCAATTATTAATAATCCTAAATCATAAGGTAAAACGTCATCACTTAATATGCGATGAGTTCCGATTAAAAAATCAATTTTTCCGCTTTTAAAATCCTCTAAAACACGTTTAGTATCTTTAATACTAATAAACCGGTTTAAGACCTCAATTCTTATAGGAAAGTTTTTAAATCTTTCTTTGGCATTAACATATTGTTGCTTAGATAAAATAGTCGTGGGACATAAATAAAGTACTTGTTTAGAATCCATTATTGCTTTAAAAGCAGCCCTAAAGGCTACTTCCGTTTTGCCATAACCAACATCACCACATAATAAACGATCCATTGGAACTGATAGCTCCATATCCTTTTTTATATCTTTAATTGCCGCTAACTGATCAGGAGTTTCTTCATAAATAAATTCTTGTTCAAACTGTTTTTGAAAAGTCGTATCTAAAGAAAAAGCAAAACCGGTTACCGATTGTCTTTCTGCATATATTTTTATTAACTTGTCGGCAATATCCTTAATCTTGTTTTTGATTCTATTTTTAGTTTTTTCCCATTCTAAGCTATTTAATTTATTTATTTTGGGAACGATTCCCTCTTTTGCCGAAAATTTATGCAGTAAATCAATTCTTTCTACTGGAACATATAGTTTATCTTTACCTAAATATAATACTTCCAAATAGTCTTTAATAATATCATCATTTTTTAAAGAACGTATACCATTATAAATACCAATTCCATGAGCATTATGCACAACATAATCACCAATTGCTAACTTATTTAAATCTTTTATTCGGCTTGCATGTTTAAAATTATAACTAATCTTCGGGGGATTAGTATTCATATTAAAAATATTTTTTTCTGCAATAACAATTAAATTTTCATATTCAAATCCATCATTAATAGTCTTAAGTATTAAATTAACACATCCTGGAATCATTTTTTCTTTAATTACTTCATAAGGAACGTTTAATATATTGCTAATCTTTTTAATATTTGATTCCTCTAAACAGATAATAATTAGCTTATTTTCTTTCAACTTATTCTTTAAATACTTATTAAACAAATCCATATTTTCCTTAAAATCCGGGACTTGAGAGGAACTATATCTTGTTACTTTCTTATCAACAGATAAATTATTTATCGAAAAAAAGTTGCCTATTTTCTTAGGTTTAATTGCCGATAGTTCAAACATATATTGACCAAAAAATTTTCCATCTTTTTCCTTTTGATAAGAAGTGATCTCACTTTGAAGTATATTATTATTAAGCATCAACTGATTATAATCTTTGAAGACTGTATAATGATTATCTAAATAATCCTCTAAAGAACAAAGTTTTTCATTAAATAATGATAATTCCTTTTGTTTAGCATCTATTATTTCGTTATCTTTTAACAAAAATTCTGTAAACGGATATATAACTACTTCATCTTGCGTAGAGATAGTTCGTTGATTATTGACATTAAACAATTTTAAATTTTCAATATTGTCTCCAAAGAATTCTATTCTAATAGGATATTCCATTTCCAGAGGAAAAACATCCAAAATAAAACCCCTGACAGCAAATTCACCAGTTTGGGTTACAAAACTCTCGCGTTTATAACCAATGGATAATAATCTTTCACGCAATAGATCCATACTTATATTCTGGTTTGCTTTTAGTGTAATAATTTTTTCTTTATATATTAATGGATCAGGTAAAAACCTTAAATAACCAGTTAGATGGGTAACTACTATTTTATTGCCATAATTAATTAAATTATTCAAAGTATCTAAGCGAATTAACTTTAAATCGGGACTAATAGCTATAGCCTCGCTTGTCAAGAAGTCATCCATTGGAAAAAGTAAGGTTTCATTTGTGTAATTTTTTAAGGAATTGAATAGTTTGTTAGCCTCAAAAAAATCATTAACAACGACCAAAACACTTTCTTGCTTTTGCAGCAATAAATTATATAAATAAACACAAAAAAGCTCATCAGTTAGGCCCGCTACCCTGATGGTTTCCTTTTCTTTAACTGAAAATATTTGGCTGAAAAAATTCATCTTATCACCATTATTCATTTTTCATATTATATTTACTCATTGCCTTTTCAAAATCGTCGGTAACAAAAAAATCTAATATCTCATTAATGATAGGAATCATTAATGAGACTTTATGCTTTTCTTCTATGGAAAATTTACCTAAAACGTAATCCTTTGTATCAATACTTTTATCATTAGAAATTCCGATTTTCAATCTCTTATACTCATTAGTCTTTAATACTTCTTCAATACTCTTTAAGCCATTGTGACCAGCACTACTTCCTCGAGCTTTAAGCTTAAAATAACCAAAATGAATATCTAAATCATCATGAATTATTATTAAGTCGGATAAATTAATTTTAAAGTAATTAATATACTTAATAATTGGTAAACCAGATAAATTCATAAAAGATAATGGCTTTAATAAAATAATTTCCTCTTTATTTAGCTTAAACCTCCCATAAAGACCGTTAAACTTTTTCTTATTAATCTTAACATTGTTCTTTAAAGCATATTGGTCTATAAAATAATAACCAACATTATGTCTAGTACCTTCATATTCTTTCCCTGGATTACCTAGACCCACTATTAATTTCATCTTATCACTTCCCTAAATATTTTTTATAAAGCTCTGATTTAGATATATCACATTCTTTGGCCACCTGCTTCATAGCTTCCTTTTTATCTAAACCAAGAGCTATATAATAATCAAGTAACTTTATTGGATCTTTTATTGGTATCTGTTCACTTCCAGAAACAATAATAACAAATTCTCCCCGTGGTTCACTAATTTCTTTTTTTATATTTTCCACATTACCACGATAAATCTCTTCAAATTTTTTTGATATTTCCCGGCTTACGCTTATATATCGATCACCTAAAACTTTGAAAATAGTATCCAACGTTTCTAAAATACGATGCGGAGCTTCATAAAAAATTAAAGTATACGGCAGATTTTTTAGTTCCCACAATTCTTTTTCTTTCTTTAACCTTTTAGGCGACAAAAAACCATAAAAAAGAAAATGCGCAGTATCTATACCAGAAGTAATTAATGCTGGTACAAAAGCTGTCGGTCCAGGAATAGCTATTACATTATAACCATTATTAATCACTTCAGCAACTATTTTATATCCTGGATCACTTATAATTGGGGTTCCTCGATCACTAACAATACCAATATTCATGTTATTTTGTAAGGCTTCTACAACCTTGTATTTTACCTTATCTTCATTATAATTATGGGCGCTGATTAATTTCTTCTTTATTTTTAATTTAGATAATAATTCACTAGTTATACGAGTATCCTCACAAAAAAGAATATCAACTAATTTAATCGTTTCTATTATCCTAGGCGATAAATCACCCATATTACCTATAGGAGTAGGTATTAAATATAAACTACTTTTGCCATCAAAACTTTTTTGACTCATTTATTCATCACCTTCAAAAATTTTCTTAACCTCATTTGTATAGCTATCATCATTTTCATGAACATATAAAGGAGACATTATTTTCAAACCAATTCGGCCGTTTTTGGTAGCTTCTATTAAAACAAGATTAGATTCTTGGTCTTTTTTCGGATAAACAAAACGAATCTTCTTAGGCATCAAGTTATTTTCCGTTAAGAGCTTTATTATATCAATAAAACGGTCTGTTCGATGAATTAAAGCAAAATTACCACCATTTTTTAATAAATAACTAGCCTGTTTAATTATATCCGCTAATGTAACTTTTACCTCATGGCGAGCAATTGTTTTATGAATATCAGCATTATAAATAGTCTTTTCTCCTATTTTAAAATACGGAGGATTACAAATAACCACATCAAACGTGTCACTGTTATAAAAATTTCTTAAGTTTTTAATATCTAAATTTCTAATATTTATTTGTTCTGATAAGCCATTTAATTTAACAGATTTCTGGGCTAAACACGTTATCTCTTCTTGTATTTCTATTCCCACAATCGTTGCTTTAGTTCTTTTAGAAAGAAATAATGGAATAGGAGCATTACCAGTACCCAAATCAATTATTAACTTTGTCTTTTTATTAATACTCACAAAATTAGCTAACAAGACAGCATCTAGGGAAAATAAAAACCATTTATTGTTTTGATAAATTTTCAATTCTTTATAATTTAGCAAATCATTTATTACTTCCACTTTTTTCCTCTTTTACTGACACCAATGTTTTATCTGATAGTTCAACCATGTATGATCGTTTAAAAATATTAACATCAACTATTCGGCCTTTTCCATAAGGAGTTTCTGTGACTGTTCCTACGTCTTTCATTCCTTGTTTTAACTCCGTGTAAAGATTATCCTCATAATTAAGACAACATAACAATCGACCACATGAACCATTAATTTTTGAAGGATTTAATGCAATATATTGATTCTTAGCCATATTAATAGAAACAGAATCAAAGTCTGTTAAAAAACTGTTACAACATAGAAATCGGCCACACGGTCCAATACCACCTACTTCTTTAGCTTTGTCCCTAACCCCTATTTGTCTTAGCTCAATTCGAGTCCGATAAACTTGAGCAAGCTTCTTTGCTAACTCACGAAAGTCAACACGATTATCTGCTACAAAGGTAATAAAAAGCTGATTTCTATCAAAAGTAAAAGAAGCATCAATTATTCGCATATCCAAATTAAAGTTCTCAGCATATCTCTTTGCATCTTCAAAAGCTTTCTTAGCTTCTTTTTGGTTATTATTATATTGTTCAATATCCTTCTTATCAGCTCTTCTTAGAACTTTTTTGATAGGTAAAAACAATTTTTCTTCTTCTATTTTAATATTAGGGATCTTAACAAAACCAAAAGAAGTCCCTTTATCAGTCTCAACAATAACTTTATCTTCCTCAGTTAATTCCAACTTTGAAGGATCAAAGTAATAAACTCGACCATTTTCTTTAAAAACTATTCCAACAACATTATATTTCATTATCTGTACCTCCAATTAAGTCAATTATTAACTTGTCTAATAATAAACTTAAATTGACATTACTCTTAAGTAATTTCTTACAATTTAAACATATCTCTAATTTATTCAACAAATTATAATTTCCTTTTTCAAACTGACTATATAATATTTTAAACAAGGTTTCATAGGTGTTTTCGACTTCTTCTTTTATTAAAAATTTATTTCTAATATCTAAAGGAAGATAACCAATTGACCTAATTTTATAGTTATTTAAAATATCCAAAAAATCATAAATTTTTTTACTTACTTCTATTTGTTCTTCATCATTCTCTTCTTTAAATATTTTAATAATTTGACAACGCGATAAGATAGTTGGAATAACTTGAAAGCGATTATTAACAATTAGTATAGCATGTACACCTTTAGGAGGTTCCTCTAGAAATTTTAAAATTGTATTAGCCGCTGATGAAGTCAACTTATCAGCATCTTTTATAATATATAATCTATTGACTCCATGGCTAGAAGTAGTTTGAAACTTTTTTTGTAAGTCTAATAGTTGTTCCTTTTTTATCCACATTCCTTCAGCTTCAATTATCTCTAAATCATCAAAAATATTGTTATCTATTAATGTGCACATAGAACATTTATTACAATTTTCTTCATATTCCTTGCAAAAAAAAGATTTAATAATCTTATTTAAAATAAAATCAAAATTACTACAACTATTTTTTTCAATCAAATATGCATGTGATACGAATTCATCTGCCAAAAAATTATGCAACAAATTCTCTAAATCTTTTTGTTTTGCTGACATCCATATCACATCCTCTTTTTAATATATTATAATATTTATTAATACCAAAGACAACAACCCAGGAAAACCAAGGACAGTTACTATTGGAACGGTTATATAATTTATGGGAATAATGTAGCCCAAAGGGGAAAGTAAAATGTTATAACCATACAAGATAAATACTGCTAATAATATTTTTTTTAGCACTTTAAATATTTTTTTCATAGTTCCTCCAACAAATTATATGCTGGAAAGATCACCTTTATACTATTTCTTTCCTATCTAATAAAGCTCTTTCTAAAGTAATGGCATCAATATAGTCCATATCAACACCGATAGGTATACCACTTGCCAGTTTGGAAACCCTAACATTCATATTTTCTAATATTTTTTTAATATATAAAGAGGTTGTTTCACCCTCAATATTGGGCGTTACCGCCATTATTATTTCATTATAGCCATTACGTTTTATCTCATCTAGCAATTGCAGAAAATTAATATCCTCTGGATTTATACCGTTTAAAGGAGAAATTAAATTATTTAAAACAAAATATTTTCCTTTATAAATTCCTAATCTTTCAATAGAAAAGACATTTTTTGGAGAATCAACAACACACAAAACTCCCTTTTCTCGTTCATGATTACCACAAATTGAACAAACTTCTTTTTCAGAATAATTATTGCATATTGAACATTTTATTACATCTCTTTTAGCATTGTTTAAAAATTGTAGAAATAATGTAGCCTTTTCCTCATCCATATCTAAAAAAGCAAAAGATAATCTTTCACTAGTCTTCTCACCAATTCCTGGCAGGTATTTAAAAGCTTCCACTAAATTTTCTATACTCCTTGGATACATAGTAACCCCTAGAATAATCCTGGTAAAGAATTAGCAAACTTACCTAATTTTTTTTCGGTTTCATCATCAATTCTTTTAAATAAACTATTAAGACCAACCAATAAGATATCTTGTAAAAAATCTTCATCTACCTCTGTAATATTAAAATTATCAGCGAACTTAATTTCCAGTAATTCTTTTTTTCCGTTGGCTTTCAATAATAAATTAGAATTTTTTTCTTCAAAAACAGTTTTTTCAACCTCTTCTTTGGCTTTTAACATATCTTTTTGTAAACTTTGAGCTTGTTTCATTAACGCTTGTAAATTCATAAAATTATTCCTCCTATTTTATTTCAACTAATTCATTACCTAATAAATCCATAACTTCTTTTTCCTCTTTACTTATTTTCTTTGAAATTTTATTTTTTTCCAATTTTGTTTCAACCTTTTGTTCCTCATTAATTATACTATAAATAACACCGTTTTTTTTATCGGTTATATATTTTTCTTTATAAAAATTCCACTCATCATCATTCAAAAAGATCATTTTTATTTGTTTTTCCAACAACATTATTAAAAACAACGTTATTTCTTCAATATTTTCATCAGCAGAATCAACCAAGGAAGAATAAGGAAAACTAAATATTATATAATCTTCGCTAGCTGCGCGAATCTTTCCATCAGCTAGTATTGTAACGGCTTTTTTATACTTATCCTCAAACTTATAATTTGAAAGATCAGCACATTTTTCAGCGGTATATTTCAAATTTTCCTTCGATGCACCAACAAAAGCATTATTAACTCTAATAGCTTTTATCTCATTATTCTTTTTTATATCTGTTGTAGCCATTAATGAAGGCTCATTATTCTCCATTATGGCTTTTTTTGCTTCTTTACCCTCTAAAATTATTTCCCGGGAAATAATTTTAGAATTTTTTATATTTTTAATTAATTCAATTTCTAATAACAATTTACTTGAATTTACATTTTTCATATTGTAAATTGTTAAATTTAAAGCCTCTAACAAAGATAAAATGCGGTTTTGATCATACTTTGATTTAACACAATTAATAAATTCATTATGTAACTCACTAACTAACAATTCAATTATATCTTCAACCAATTTTTCTAAATTTTTCCCTTGTTCATCATATAAATTTAATTTTTTTATAACCAACTCAATATTATTATCAAAAATATCATCAATTAATTTGGAAATTTCTGTTAGAGATAATATCCCATTTACCAAATATATATTATCTAGAACAATAGTTCTATTACCATAAGATATAATCTTATCTAATAAACCAACGGCATCACGCATACCGCCATCAGCGCACCGGGCGATTTCACAAGCAGCTTCTTCAGTTATTGCAATTTTTTCTTTTGCACAAATTTTCATAACATTATCTTTAATAAAATTCTCATTAATTTTATTAAAATATAATGTTTGGCATCTCGATAATATTGTCAAAGGGACTTTTTGAACATCCGTAGTAGCTAAAATAAAAACAACGTGTTCTGGTGGCTCCTCTAACGTTTTAAGTAAAGCATTAAATGCTCCTCCAGACAACATATGTACTTCATCAATGATATAAACTTTATATTTTAGGGAACTAGGGATTAGATTAATTTTACTTTTTAAATCTCTAATTTCTTCTACTCCATTATTAGAAGCCGCATCGATTTCTAAAATATCCATGGATTGATTATCATCAATTTCTAGGCAACTTGCACATTTATTACAACAAACGCCATTTTCTAAAGAAAAACAATTAATATATTTAGCTAACAATTTAGCTGTCGTAGTTTTACCGGTTCCTCTAGGTCCGCAAAATATATATGCATGAGATATTTTTCCACTTTTCAAAGAGTTTTTAATTATTTTAGTAACAACCTCTTGCCCAACAACATCTTCCAATGTTTTAGGTCGATATTTTCTATATAAAGCTTGATACATTATCTCACCACCTATTTATATTATAACATTGTTTCCCTTTTCTTCCAAGATTTTACCCTAATTTCTTTGGTTTTTAAAAAAATCTTTTAATAGTTTTTCACATGGATCTTTGCATACATTAGGAACTAGTTTAACAAATGAATTCGAATCAGGATTATTAATTATTTTTAAATTTAAGTTAGATACTTTCATACTATTAGAAGCGCCATATATAACCGTTTTAATCCGGGATTGTTTAATGGCACTCATACACATATGACATGGTTCAAAAGTAACATACATAACACATTCATTAAGACGCCAATTACTTATTTTTTTTGAAGCTTGAACAATTGCATTAATTTCCGCATGAAAAACAGCGCATTTTCGCTTTTCTTTTGTATTGTGGCCTTTAGAAATAATTTTATCACCACAAACAATTATCGCACCAATAGGTATTTCACCTTTCTTTTCAGCTTTTTTTGCTTCTTTTAAAGCTATATTCATATAGTCTTCATCCATATTACACCTCAACAATAAAGGTGCACATAAAAGATTTAACGTTAAGGCTGCTATTTTCCAATCCTGACCTGGTTCCATTTCTTTTATTGCACCAAGGTTATTCTACAATAGTTTTCTTTTTTTATCAATTGTTTTTTAATGTTTCACGTGAAACATTAAAAAACATTTTATACCTGTAATCAAATTATTTCCCGGGAAATAATTTTCTTTAAAAACATATTAAAAAAATCAATGTTTCACGTGAAACATTGATTTAAATTTTATTCAAGCGGTTCTTCTTTAGCAATTTTAGTAACATTGGCAACTTTTTGATTTTCCTTAAGGGAAATTAATTTTACTCCTTGTGTAACTCTTCTTAAAGTTGAAATTTGATCTACAGACATTCGAATAATAATTCCATTATCCGTTATGATCATTAAATCTTCTTTCCCAGAAACAGTTTGGAAAGCAATAATGTTGCCGTTTTTATCGTTGACATTTAAAGCTTTAACACCTTTGCTTCCTCGGTGCGTTAATCTATATTCATCTACCGACGTTTTTTTACCATAACCATTTTCTGTTACAGATAAAACCAGCTCATCTCCCAAAACTAAATCAGCACCAACAACAAACTCACCATTATTAATACTAATACCTTTTACACCTGATGAACCCCGTCCAGTTGGTCTAATCTCTCCTTCATTAAATCTAACCATTCGGCCATTTGAAGCTCCAATAATTATTTCGTTTTTTCCACAAGTTTTAATAACTGAAATTAATTCATCATCTTCCTTTAAAGTAATGGCTATTTTGCCTGTCTTGCGGATATTTTCATATTCAGAAATTAATGTTCGTTTAATCAAACCAAGTTTAGTAACAAAGGTTAAGTATTTGTTTTCTTCTTCGTCGGCATTAACAACAATAATAGAATTAATGTCTTCGTCTTTTTCTATAGACAATAAATTGATAATTGGCAGTCCTTTAGACTGTCTGCTAAATTCTGGGATTTCATATCCTTTTGTGCGATATACCTTACCCTTATTAGAAAAGAATAAGACATAGTCATGGGTTCTCAATGACACAAGGTTTTTAACAAAATCCTCTTCATTTGTCGTAATACCTTTATTCCTACTCCACCACGGTTTTGCACACG
>CAZHWO010000016.1:0-4135 GCA_964536075.1 uncultured Muribaculaceae bacterium
GCATCTTCAATCGTAATAATACGTTCATCATCATGAATAAAACTGGATAAGATATTTAAAACCGTGGTTTTACCAGAACCAGTACCACCACAAACAACAATATTTAATTTGGATAACACACAGGCCTCAAGAAATCTAGCCATATAGGGGGTTAAAGTACCAACTCTTAATAAATCTTCAATATCACTCATATTTTCCTTAAATTTACGAATGGTTAACACTGGTCCATTTAAAGAAAGTGGCGGAATAATCGCATTCACTCTCGAACCATCAAGTAAACGTGAGTCCACCATGGGATTCGTTTCATCAATGGTTCTTCCTAAAGGTTGAACCATTTTTTGAATCGTTCTTAAAATATGATCATCATTAATGAAAGATACCGTATCATCTTTAACAATATGACCATCAATTTCAATATAAATAGATTCTGGTCCATTAACCATTATCTCGGTTACATTTTTATCATCTAATAATTCTGTAATTGGACCATAACCATTAATTTCATTATCAATTAAATTGAAAATATGACTACGCTCGAGATTAGTTAAATCATAACCTTCTAACGATTTATCAATTTCATCATTTATATACTCAGTTAAAACCGTGCCATCAGGAATGTTATTATCAATAATATTCTGAATAATATTGGTTCTTAGTTGATCAAGTAAAGCTTTATCTTCAAAGACTTCGTAGTCAGACATTAACCTTACGGAGGGTTTTTCTTTGGCTTCAATTTCAAAAGCCTCCATTAAACTTTTCTTCGCCATTACTTCACTTCCTCTACATAATCAATTAATTCTTTACCCATGGCCACTATTTTATTATAATCCTTACGATCTAAAAAAGATAAGCGTTTATTAAGTAAGAGAATTTTACCATCCATAATATAGCGGTCAATATCTGGGATAAAAAAACCACTGGATATTGTATAATCAATATTAGCTTTAATTACATTCTTTATATCAAAATTAGTAAAATAATTTTTACTGGTATCACAAGAATCATTTAATACCACTTTTAAATTATCAATACCACTATCTTTCATTATGGCCATAAACGATTTAGTATTCTTTAAATCCATTGGATCATTAGTCATAACATACAAAATTTGGTCACTGTAATCTAACGCCACAATATTAATCGGGGTTAAATTATGGCTAGTATCAACTAAAATGACATCATATTTATATTCCGCATTAGATAAAATCATCGTTACATATTTAACATCGATTTTTCCGGCTTGTCGTGGATCCTTAGGGCTACATAAAATATCAATATTTTCATTATAATGATAGATATAATCTTCAAAACTTTGATAACGATTATTGGTTAAATCATCGACTAAATTAAAGATCGTCTTTTCACCTTCGACATTTAATGCTAAGCCAACTGATCCACCATAAAGATCAAAATCAACAATTAAAGTCTTCTTTTTTAATAAATGATAAACCCCAGCTAAATTAAGGGCCATAATGGTTTTCCCTACTCCCCCTTTAGTTGATGTTACTGTTATAATTTTCCCTTTTTGCTTGGCCATCGTTATCCCCTCTTTATCTAAATAATACTATGTTCTGTGGACTTAATCTGGTAATTCTTAATACCAATAATATTACCAAAAATACTTTTAATCTGTTTTTCTAAAACAATTGTTATTTGATTTTCTCCTATAATTACTTTTGTTGTAATAGTTTGGTCATTTTTGGCAACTATTTCCTTAATTTTTTCTTCGGTTATAGAACTAAAATGCTCCATCGCATAATTTATGGTACTTTCATTTATCCCCTCTAAATGATTTTTTTCATACATTACCAGCCCCATATCAATGGTATATGCCGCCATTAATAAAACTAAAGGTAATAAAATGATAAACATTACTAGAATTTGACCTTTCTTATTCATATAAGACAATCCTCTCCACTGAAACTTCATATGGATTACTTAATATATAATTTAATCCTGGTGTAAAAATAGCTATTTCTTCACTTAATTGTATAGTTAAGTAATTATCTTGTCCATACGTCAACGAAATATTAATCTCTTCCGTTACATCTTTATTAATAATAGCTTTAACTTCCTCGTATGGGCGTTTATCTCTTAAATAGGTCAAAGCATCGTCGGTTTTATTTTCTAAATTATTTTTAATATAAATAATTCTTCCAAAATCAATAATAGCTAGGATAAGCATCATAAAAACTGGTAAAACTAAGACAAATTCAACAAGTGCCTGGCCTTTATCTTTTTTCTTCATGCGCGTCACCCCTATTATCATCTAAAATTATAACATATATCGAGGCAAAAAAAAAGCATCTATTTTGATGTTTTTAATGTGCTCTTTTCCTAGCTTCATAAATCTTCTGAAAAATATCATATCTATCATAAAAATCCCCTACAAATTCATCTTCCAAAACATTTTGGTTAGCTTTTTTAAGGCTAATATCCATTTGTCTTTTTATACAATCTAACTGAGGATTCGTGAGTTTATTCAAAACCTCCGGATTTATCTTAATATTTAATAATCGCATATTTTAAGCACCTCCTTCAAGCACAATGTGTAATTATAACATATTTTTCTTCCCTTGACAATCAATATTTATCTTTTTTATAAAATACTATACAAGTTATCTAGTTCTTTATAAGTATTATTGTTAAATAAAGCTTCATTAAAGAGAAAATCATAACGATATAAAGCAAACCCTCCCACTTTATTAAGGGAGCGGCATAAAACCACCTGTTTAGCTAAAATATCCGTATTATTAATCCATTCTGCTGATCCACTTTTAGCATATTCATCATATAAACCAATTTTATAAGCAGCTAAAGCTGGGAGTAAATCAATATCATTAACCACTAAAGCCTCCCACTCCATTAAAGTATTATAAAAAGGTTTCGTTTCATTATTAAAACCAAAATAAATCTGGGGCATAATAAAATCAACATAATCATTAGAACTTAACCAGGTTTTAATATCTGCATAGTCTTTCTCATAATTATTTTCCATATTCCCTTCCGGACTGATACCAAATAACCGGTGGTGATCATTAACCAAACGATGAACCTCTTTGACTAAGGTATTGACATTTTCATAGCGAAACTGTTCTAAAGATAAAAGACCCCCATTAACTTGATATTCTTCATAACTAACTAAATCAATCGTCTCATCGGGATAAAAATAATCATCAAAGATAATACCTTTAACCGGATAGTTATCCATAATCTCTTTGACCCCTTTTTTGATTAAATCAATGACTTCTCTACTAGCTGGATTATAATAAATACCTTTACTCGTAATGGCTATACTATTAGTATTTAAATATTGATAAGCGGGATTTTTTTCACTTATAGTTGTTATATCCGTATGATTTCTTATGCGATAAGGATTAATCCAGGCATAAATATCAATATTATTTTGACCTGCTTGTTTTACAAAATAATCTAGAATATCAAAAGAACACTGGTTTGTTTCTTTTCCCGTAATAACATAGCTACAGGGATATATATCAGAAATATAAATAGCATCCGAAAACGGTCGAACTTGAAGAATAATACTATTAAAGTTTTTCTGTTTGACATTTCTAATCATCGTATCAATCGCTTTTTTTACGGTTATATCATTTTTATTATTAAAATAAGTAAAATATTCCAAGTAAGAAATAAAAATACCGCGAAACTCGGTTATTTCACTCTTTTTCTCTTCAACTACTTTCTCTCTTTCCTTAATTAATAACACTAAAAATATACTTACTAAAACAATTAACATCACCACTAATATTTTTTTTTTTCATTATTATCACTTACCTTTTACAAGCATTATATGCAATAGTAAGAACATTTTTTGTCAAAAAAAAGACCTATATTGGTCTTAAATAAATTTTTTTCGCGTTTTTATGTAGAGAAAACTTCCTACCCCGGTTAATAAAATACTTGAGGCTGTTAAAAGCCAAATATTAACCCCTGTTTTAGGAATTTCCTCAACCTTTTCTTCATTATATAAAGTCACTGTCTGTTCATTGTTTTCTTCCGTTATTTCCAAACTATATTCTTTGGCATCCAAAATGTAACCAGCGGGCGCTTCCGTTTCTTTAATGACATATTTTCCTAGTGGTAAAGAATTAATAACTAAGGCATTCTCATCTGT
>CAZHWO010000016.1:4235-18170 GCA_964536075.1 uncultured Muribaculaceae bacterium
GTTGTTGCTACTTCTTGGCTATTATCATCCAAATAATATAGTTTAAACTGCGCGGTTCCCACTGTTATTATTTGACCTTGATTTTTTGTATCTGTTTTATTAATGGTGATTTCAATGGAATTATTTGTAATATTAACTGTTGTGGTATTATCTTTAGTAACCGCAATATTATTGACATCATTAGCCTTAATATAGCCAGCTGGCGCTGTAACTTCTACTACCCGATAATCATTATCAACAATTAAATCAGTAATCTGATGCGTACTAGTGGTCGAAGTCCATTGCTCAATTAACTCATCACCTTTATATAATCTAAGGGTCGCTCCGGCTAAGTTAGCGCCGCTTTCATCCTTTTTGGTTACTGCTATTGTTCCCGTTGATACCGCTGCCGTAGCTGTTACATTTTTATTAATATAATAAGCTTTAACAATATTAGGGGTTACCGTTTGAACTGAACTACCACAATCATAATTACGGGCTTGGAAATAACGTTTTCTCCCTGTTACGGTTATCGTAAACGGTCCCACGGATCCAGATTCCACATTCTCCTTAGATACTCTCACCTTAAAGGAGTTACCACTTTGATCATAAACTTCTAAATCACCTGAAGTAGAAACCGTATAACTATATAAGTTATTAGCACTAACGGTAAGGGTTGGGGAAATATAGTAATTACCACTTTCAGTTAGTGTTACATTGGTCTTACTTAAACTAACGGTAAAAGTAGCGTTATACGCACTAACAGCAGCATTAGCAGCATTTAAAAAGGAAGTACTAGTATAATCACTATTAACCGAATTAATACTATTGCCTGTTTGATTATAAATAAATCTATTAATGGTTGTTTGAGCATAGTAATAATTTTCGCGATCCGTTTCATTAGCCGCATTACCAGCTGGTAAATTAGCCGCCTCAATAATAGCCGCTACTCCGACCCTGGTCTCAGTTGACCAATCACTGTTAAGTGAACAAGTATGCCCAACTGGGGTATTCTCATTATTAATCTCGGTACAGATAATCGCATAATCATCATTATATTTATAATGAAACCAAGTAGCATGATATTCTAACTTAGCTCCTTCTTGAACAGTTGATAGACTACTTGGAAAATCGCCAGTAATAGTTACCGCCTTAACTTCCATAAAATATAATGAAAGGACTAGAATAAGACCTATTACTAGATTTTTAATTAATTTCACATTTATCACACCCTATTATTATATAATTATAATATAATTATGGCCAATTTACAATAACTTAAACTCTAATTAACATAAAAAGACTATTTTCTAGTCTTTTTATCCTTATTCATCGAATTTAACATCTTCTTAATCCGGTTAATATAACTATGTCCTTCACGGGAAATAAAATCAAAAGAGTTTAATAAACGCTTTTTCAAAAATAAATTCTTGCCTAATTTTTCTCGTATTTTAGTATTAATTTCCTCGGTTTGATCTTTTTTAATCGTTCTGATATTTAACTCTAAACTACATAAAATCTGGGTCGTGATAACATTATCTACTATAAAAAATATCAGAAGTAATAAAGCAATAGCTATAAAAATTTGACTGTTAATACTGTAAAAGAAGCCCAGTAAAAAAGGATTAACAAAATACATTATTAATGTCGCACTAATTCCAAAACCAAGAGCATAAGAGAGGCAGATACGACCATTAATATTAAATTTTTTATGTGAATAATCCCACCATCTGGCATTATATACCTTTTCTAATAAATAACTAGCCATATATTCAACTAAAGCACACACTAAGGTAGCCATAATAAATAAAGTTATAGGATCACGATAGTACTTATTTAAAAAAAGAATAATAATAAGGGCAGAGTTTCCATAAATGGGACAATAAGGACCAATTAAGACTCCGCGATTAATAACCACCTTTTTAGCACTTAAACTAACCGCTATTACTTCTAATAACCATCCCATGATAGAATAACTTAAAAACAACAAAAACAAAATACTTAACTTATAAATCATTTTAACCTACTTTCGTTCTTCGAGTAGGACACTAACCAGTTTAGAAATGCCTGATTCTTGCATTGTAATACCATATAGTGTATCAGCATATTCCATGGTTTTTTTCTTGTGGGTAATAATTAAAAATTGGGTTTTACCACGATAATTATTTAAATATTTACCAAAACGATCAACATTAGCTTCATCTAAAGCCGCTTCAATTTCATCAAATAAGCAAAAAGGTACTTGACGAACATTTAAAATAGCAAAGAGTAAAGAAATGGCCGTAAGCGTTTTTTCTCCACCTGATAATAGAGAAATGGTGGTTAACTTTTTACCTGGAGGCGAAGCAATAATCTCAATACCGGTTTCCAAAATATTATCCGGATTAGTTAATTTTAAATCCGCTTGACCACCAGCAAACAAATCTTTAAAGACTTTTTTAAATTCCCCCTCAATCTCCTTAAATGTATGGATAAATTCACTAACCATTACTTTATCCATCTCTTTAATAATGTCATTTAGTGTTTCACGTGCTTTTTCTAAATCATTTTTCTGTTTAGTTAAAAATTCATATCGTTCATTTACTCTTTGATAATCTTCAATGGCAGCTAAATTAACCATCCCAATTGTCTTAATATTATTCCGATATAAATTAACTTTTAAACGTGCTTCTTCTTCATCTATTTCTAATACATAACTATCCCTAGCTTTTTCATAAGTAAGGCTATAATCCTCATTTAAAATATTTAAAAGATTATCCAACTTAACATCTAAACGATTAACCTTTATTTCTAATTCCTTTAACTCTTTTTCTTTACCATAGCGAGCACTATTGCCCACTTTTACTTTGCCTTCAAGTTCAATAATAATATTTTGCAATGTTTCTTTATCATTGTTTAATTGATTAATAGTCAAAATTAATTCATCTTTTTCGTTTATTTTCGCATAATATAAATCAATAATTTTTTCTTCTTCCTTACTTAGGGAATCATTAATTACCTGATCTAACGTTTTAAGTTCAAACTCAGTATTTTCTAACTCATCGTGTCTATCTAATAAATCATTATTCTTACTCGTATATAATTCTTGTTTTTGAACTAATAGCGTATTTAACTCATATATTTTCATCTCATCAATATTTATTGACTGAGCAGTATTCTTTAAATTAATCTCGCTTTTCCTAATTACTTCTTCTAACGTTCCAACTCTTCTAATTAAATCTTCTAACTCTTGTTTTTCACTGATAATACTCTTCACCACATTAATACTACCGCCAGTAATCGATCCGCCGACATGGATAATATCCCCGTTTAAGGATACTACTTTGTATCGCGCATGAATCTTACGACTAATGCGGTTAGCGGCATCAATATCTTTAGCCACAATGACATTACCTAACTGATTTAAAATAATATGACGATATATTTCTTCATAACTGACTAAATCTCCTAAAAGACCAAGATAATCAGCATCATCAGTTAAAATCATTAGGGTATCTTCATCGATTCCTTTTGGTTTGATAACGGAAAGCGGAAAAAAGGTCGCTCTTCCTAAATTATTATTTTGTAAATAACTAATAGCTTCCTTAGCATTATTTTCATTATCTACCACAATAAACTGATTACTAGCCGCCATACTTACTTCTAAAGCTTTGCTATAAGTTTTATCAACTGAAAGCAAATTACCAATCGTATTATGAATACCCCGTAATTTAGGATTATTTAAAATAGCTTTAACACTGCCATATAAATTACCTCCGCGATTAACATAATCTCTTAAAACTTCTATTTTATGTTCAAGTTCCACTCTTTCTCGTTTTTTATCCGTTAAATTCTGCTCTAAAACGGTAAGTTCCACACGTTTATCTTGCATATTTTTGTTTAAACCCGTGGTTTCTTGTTCTAAAGCCGTTATTTCTTCTTTCAAATGTTCAACTTCATGTCCTAATAAAGTAACCCTATTCTCAATATCTTTATTTTTTTCTTTCAAAGCTACAATATTATCATAAACTTTACTATCATCAGCTTTATATTTACTTCTTTCCTGAATAATATTTTTCTCACCGTTAATTTTTTCTACTTCTTTAACAATATTTAAAAGTAAATTATTTTGATCATTTATGTCTTTTTCCAATAAAATTAATTTATTTTTCTTTTCATCTAACTCAATATCACTTTCATCTTTAGTGGAAGTAATATCAAATATATCCTTTTCTAATAAAGCAATTTTTTCCTTCGCTTGCTGATATTCATAATTAATATTGGTAATATCCTGAACGGCTAAAGCTACCTCGATTTGCTCTAAAGCTTGTTTATTTTTCAAATATAAAGTAGCTTGCTCACTTTGTTCCTTTAAGGGTTCAACCTGATGTTCTAACTCTAAAATAATATCACTAATACGAATTAAATTATCATTAGTACGATCTAATTTTCTTAGTGACTCTTCTTTTCTCTTCTTATACTTCAAAACTCCAGCGGCTTCTTCAAATATTACTCGCCGATCAGTTGGTGAATTAGAAAGAATTTTACTAATTTCCCCTTGAGAAATAATATTAAAGGCTTCTTTACCAATGCCACTATCTAAAAGAAGATTAGTAATATCTTTCAAGCGGCATTTTTCGCCGTTTAAAAAATATTCATTTTCTCCCGTACGATATAATCTCCTTTTAATCGAAACTTCTGTATAAGGAATATTTAAATAATGATCCGTATTATCAAAAATTAAATTAACACTGGCAACATTCAAAGAGGCTCTTGTTTTAGAGCCAGAAAAAACAACATCACTCATGCTGTTTTCTCCCCTTAAGGATTTTACTGATTGTTCACCTAGGACAAATCTAACCGCATCAACAACATTACTTTTACCACTACCATTTGGTCCAACAATACAAGTTATTCGATCATCTAAAACAATATTTGTTTTATCGGCAAATGATTTAAAACCTGTTGCCACTATTTCCTTTAGGTACATATGCTTCACCCTACCATTTATAAGTTTATTATACTATACTTAGCCGGATGAAACAACCTTTTTTAATATAACATTTTCATGCTTTTGTATTTTTCACTTTACTTGTTCCATGGTAATTGTGCAACAAGTTGTTGCATTCTTTGTTAATCAAAACTTATAATAAACATAAAAAGTTAGCAATAGGTTAATTTATATTTTAGTTAGTTTCACTTATAATATTATCAAGACGGACAATATTAAAACCTTTTTGATTAATATATTTGATGACTGGACTTAATTCTTTTAATAATTTACTATTGACATCCACATAAATAATTGAGCCATTGGTAAGACTATTTTTTATTTCAAAATAAGGATGACTATTAATAACAATACTTGGTCTGATCGTATGACGTTTACTTTTATTACAAATATCTAATAAATCCTGGTTATCAGTAACTGTCACACAATAATACTTAAGCTTATTATCAATACTGTTTAACATATCAAAACTAAGTAGATAATCTTCATTATATGCTGGTACAATTAAATGTTTATCATTAATTATTTCCACAATACTTTCAACATCATTAAAAATAAGATTACTATCAACCATAAATAAACCTTCTATTTGGTTATCCTCTAATATTTTTAATACTTCTTCTAAATAATTAAGACCATTTAAGCGAAAAATAAAGGCTACATCTTGACGATTAGGATTACCACTTATAATATATTTATCATAATCACTACCTACTGTAATAGCCGGAAGAATATCTTTATATATAATTAAACTCTTATCAAAATCGCCTAAACGTTTCATATTACTATATGTCTTATCCACATCGACTTCTTTACCAACTAAACCAGGAATGATATTATTGTCATCAATAGTCGCACTAACTGGTTCGACAATATAATCATTTTTAATATCTATAATCTGCTGCATTAGTTCATCATTCATTTTATAAATGGTACTTATCCTAGCGGTATAATAAAAACTAAACAACACAAGAATAATTACTAGGAAAGCGGAAATAACTTTTTTCACCACTGATTATCACCAATAAATTATATGAAACAAAAAAGAAATAATTATTAAATTATTTCCTCATCATCATGATTAATTTTATTAACAGGAAACTCTAATGTATGTTCTAAATTTATATTGGGATTTACAATAGGAGTAGGTGTCTGATTAATTGGAGCAGGATTATTAAATTGATTATTAGTTGATAAACCAACAGGTCGTGGATAAGTAATAGGCGTAGTTAGACTTTTTTTCTTTTTATGAGCTTTAACAATGATTAAAATAATTATTAATACTAATACTAAAGAACCTATGCCTATATATATAAACAAAGTAAGATTATCTTGAACCTTAATATTGATTTGATATTCCCGACTACTACCTTCTTCACTCGTCACAATAATTCTTATAACACTACCATTAGATAAATCCGTATTATCAATTATTTTAACTTTAGAAGTCTTTTCTTCTGGAAGAGCCGTAATATCTAAAGCTTTTTCTTTTTTTATGGTCAGATTATACTCTAACGTTTTTTTATTAAAATTAAGATTATAACCACCCACTGATAAACTCTTTAAATAACTGTTATTAGATAAAGTAGCGGCCCCTTCTTCCTGTCTGGTCACAATTATTTTATATTCCTTAACCGTCTCATTTTCCGCTGTTACCTTAATTAAAATTGTATTATCACCAACAATGAAGTTATCATTTCCTGTTACTTCTACTTTGGCTTTAGGATCACTGGCTTCATAAGTAACATCCATCTTGGTAATATTATAAGGTACTGTCGTTTTATATTCTAATATATCCTTTTGAAAATTAAGGGTTCCGGAAGAGATAGTTAATGTTTTTAAAGTATTAACGGCACTTCGAGGATCTTCTTTAGTAACTTTCAAAGTATAAGTCTTGGTTTCCCCTTTTTCATTATTAACTTTGATTAAAATATCATTATTTCCAACATTTAAATTAACTGTTCGTGGTCCATAACCAGAAACAAATGAAGCTTTACTATCTGCTAAAGAAGCCCCAACCGTCATACTAGTTATATCTTTACCAACAGTCAAAGTATAACTAGTAGTAGCGGCATTAAAATTAATTGTTCCACTACTTACTGTCAAACTACTTAAATTATTATTAGTACTTCGATTATCGGGTCTTGTTACATTAATGGTATAAGTCTTAGTTGTTCCAGCTTCACTTGTAACAACTATATTAAATGCATTAGCTCCATAATTTAAAGTCTTACTTCCGGTTCCAGCTACAGTTGCGGCACTATCGGTTGCTGTTGCCGATATTGTTGCACTAGCACTATCTATTGTCACATTATAACTCGTAGTACTAGCATTGAAACTTATTGTTCCCCCACTTATTGATAAACTTGATAAGGTATTTACGGTTGATTGAACTCTAACTGTTATTGATCCTCCGGTTACACCTGCTATGGCATTACCACTTTCATCAGTACAAGTAGGATTATTAATACTAATCGTGGTATTACCAGCTGGAGCAGTACTTTTAGCTGTAAACGATAAGGTATATAAAGTTACTGGAGAGGAAGATATTAAATTACTAAATGTTATATCACCAACCGCAAAATTATTCATAGTACTAAATTCTGACCAACCAATAATTTTAGTAGCTGAATTTAGTGTTAACACATTCGTATCATATACTAAGGTTCCATCTACTGCTGATACTTTTGTTGAAGAGCTAGCTCCCTCCACAATGATATTAACATTCTTGGTCTGACCTGGACCAATACCTGTTAATCCTGATGGTTTAACACTTAAGGCTTTAACATTAGTTGTTAAAATAAATAAGCCTATTATTAATAATATTATTATCTTTTTCATTATTAATCTTCTCCTTTATATACTTGATGAGCCAAAGTCATTATATCTGATAATAAATAATTTCCATCACCATTATAATCAGCCGATACTAAATAGGCACCAACTAATTTTGTTTGATCCTTATAAACATAATTAGCTATTTTCATAATATCTGTTAATGTTAAAGTGCCACTTCCATCAACATCACCTTTAACCGATACTGTATAATCATAATAACTATTATCACTAAAGGTTATCCTTAATTTATCTCCTGTTTTTAAATTGGCCGTATCCAATATACTATTATTATTTTTATCTAGTTTTGATATTGTTCCTCCAGTAACCGTTATACCATTTAAACTACTTACCTTACTACCTACTGTTATGCCTTTAATTATTCCTTTATTCATATCTAAATTACTACTTAAAGTCCCTGGATTTAGCTTAGCTATATTATACTCTTTTATAGTTGTTCCTTCGTATTTTATTACTAACTTACCACTAGTCATTTCTTTAGTACAATTACTTACGGTTATATTATTCAAAATATCCGTATTATCATCATCAGGATTAACAATGACATTATTTTGATTTAAATCGTAGGTACTAGAGTTATAGCTAACTATATCATATTCTTTTAAAACCGTATCACCATATTTTATCTGTAACTTATTACCACTGATATTCTTTGTTCCATTTATCACCGTTATATTATCTAAGTTAACGGATCCTGTCCCTACATTAATATAGTTTTGATTTAAATCGTAGGTACTAGAGTTATAGCTAACTATATCATATTCTTTTAAAACCGTATCACCATATTTTATCTGTAACTTATTACCACTGATATTCTTTGTTCCATTTATCACCGTTATATTATCTAAGTTAACGGGTCCTGTACCTGCATTAATATAATTTTGATTTAAATCGTAGGTACTAGAGTTATAGCTAACTATATCATATTCTTCAACTAAAATATCTTCATCTTTTAGTTGCAGTTTATTGCCACTTATAGAACCTGTTCCTATTGGTATAGTAACATTATCAAGAATGGTATTACCTGTATCTGTTCCTGTAAATATATAACCATCACTTTTATTTATATTATATTTACTTGATGTTATATCAAATACTTTGATAGTTCCAGACATACTTGTGGTATAAACGGAATTATCTTTAAAAGTACCAGTTATATTTGTTGTTCCTGTAGCTAGTCCATTTATTGAGCCACTACTATAACTAGCTATAGATAAATCAGCAATAGTATAAGTTATAGGAAAAGCACTTGGTAATATTACATCTGATTTGGTACTAGTATCTTTAATTATTCTTACTGTTCCTAGACTAAGAGGATTATTATATAAAAGCAAATAGGTTAATAACGGATTATGACTTAAATCAATACTACTTAGGTTGTTATTATGTAAATCTAAATCGGTTAGAACAGGATTATGACTTAAATCAATACTACTTAGGTTGTTATTATCTAAATCTAAAGTGGTTAAAGCAGTGTTTGCACTTACATCAATACTACTTAGATTATTAAAAGATATACCTAAATTTGTTAGGGCAGTATTATTACTTAAATTTATACTACTTAGATTATTATCAGATAAATTTAAATTTGTTAGGGCGGTGTTCGCACTTAAATCAATGCTACTTAGGTGATTACTATATAAATCTAAAGAAGTTAAAGCGGTATTAGCACTTAAATTGATACTACCTAAATTATTATTATATAACCTTAAATTGGTTAATTTAGTGTTAGTACTTAAATTGATACTATCTAGATAGTTATCATTTAACCATAAATATTTTAATTTGGTATTGTGATTTAAATCAATACTACTTATATTGTTACCTACAATATATAAATCAGTTAAAGCGGTATTAGCACTTAAATCGATACTACTTATATTATTATATTGTAAATTTAAATAGGTTAATGATACTAACTTTTCTATACCTTGGGCATTTGATATTTTATCTGCCTCTGCTTTGACAGAATTATCACATGATAGGCTAGTTTTAGTTTGCAATTGGGTATCAGTTAAATCGGTTGTATATGGCAATGAAGTATCATTTTCATCATTATATTCATCTACTACACATTTATAGAAATTGTAATCAGCAAAAGAACTGGAATTATATAATTTTATTGCCAGACTTTGTAATACTGTAGTTCCTGATAATACTTTTAATATAAAGCCATCTTCTATATTACCGCTTGTTACCTTCGTATCACCATTATATATTTCTAAAGTTAAATTATTCACAGTTATTTCATTTAAAAAGCCATTAACCGTTGGAATATTACTATTATAAAATATTGAACTGTTATATACATATTGTATATTTGATGAGACTGTTAACGTTCTACTATTTCCAAAATCAATATCATTTAGACGGAATTGTTTACCATTAAGTAGGTTTATAATGTTCGTATTTAGTTTTATACTACTTATGTTATTATTTGATAAATTAAAAGATATTAATAATATATTACTACTTAAATCAATACTACTTAGGTTATTATAAGATAAATCTAAATAAGTTAAAGCTGCATTGTTACTTAAATCTATACTACTTAGGTTATTATCATTTAAATATAAATAAGTTAAAGCTGTATTGTGACTTAAATCTATACTACTTAGGTTGTGAAATCTTATATCTAAATAAGTTAATAATGTTAACTTTTCTATACCTTGGATATTTGATATTTTATCTACTCTTTTTTTATTCAAACCATAACATGATAAACTAGTTATCGTTTGTAACTGGACATCCGTTAAATTGGTTGTATATGGCAATGAAGTATCATTTTCATCATTATATTCATCTACTACACATTTATAGAAATTATAATCGGTAAAAGCTGGATTAGCGGGAGTTTCAGCTAAAGTTTTAGTACTTGTCATCATTATTAAACTTATGAATACTAAAGTTATAATATATAAAGTATTCTTTAATATTCTTAGTTGTTTTTGATAATTTAATTTTTTCATACTACAAGCCTCCTACTATAATCCATTCTACAATAAAAGACACTTTTTGACAAGTATAAAACTAATATATGTATGATTATCAAAAAAACCATTGGTAATCAACCAAGTTGATACCAATGGTTTTAATTATTTGCCATGATAAGGTTTTTTAATTAATAAGTATGATCCAGTGCCAAGAGTTATAAGAAAAACAATAATAATATAAGTATAACTTATACCTGTCTTAGGATTAGTGGTTGTACTATCAGAAGTACTACTATCCCCTCCAGGTCTAGTAACATTAATTGTATATGTTTTGGTTGTTCCACCTTCACTTGTAACAACTATATTAAATGTATTAGCTCCATAATTTAAGGTCTTGGTTCCCGTTCCAGTTACAGTTGCGGCACTATCAGTTGCTGTCGCACTTATTGTTGCACTAGCACTATCTATTGTCACATCATAACTCGTAGTACTAGCATTGAAACTTATTGTTCCTCCACTTATACTTAAACCTGATAAGGTATTTACAGTCGATTGAATTCTAACTGTTATTGATCCTCCTGTTACACCAGAAATGCTAGACCCTGTATCATCTGTACATGATGGATTCGTAATACTTATCGTTGTATTTCCTACTGCTGCTGTACTTTTAGCTGTAAACGATAAGGTATATAAAGTTACTGGTGTAGTACTGATTAAATTATTAAAACTTAAATCACCTACTGCAAATGTTAGTGAACTACTACTTAATCCATTTAATTCTGACCAACTTGTCACTTTTGTTGCTGAATTAAATGTTAATACATTACTATCATATACCAATGTTCCATCTACTCCTGATACCATAGTTGTTGAACTTGCTCCTTCTATTATAATATTTATATTCTTGGTTCCTCCTGGTGCGATACTTGTTAAACCCGATGGTTTGACACTTAAAGCTTTAACATTGATCGTTAAAACAAATATACCCATAAATACTATCAATAGTTTAAATCCATTTTTCATTATTACTCTCCCTTATATATCTTTCTCGCTAAAGTCATTATATCTGATAATAAATAATTTCCATCACCATTATAATCTGCCGATATTAAATAGGCTCCAGATAACCTTGTCTTATCCTTATAAACATAATTTGATAAAGTCATTATATCTGATAATGTTAATGTCCCTGTTCCATCTACATCACCTTTAACCGATACTGTATAATCATAGTAACTATTATCACTAAAGGTTATCCTTAATTTATCCCCTGTTTTTAAATTGGCCGTATCTAAAATACTATTATTATTTTTATCTAATTTAGATAGAGTTCCTCCAGTAACCGCTATAACATTTAAAATACTTACCTTATTACCCACTATTATACCTTTTATTATTCCTTTATTCACATCTAAATTACTACTTAAAGTCCCTGGATTTATCTTGGTTATATTATATTCTTTTAAAATGGTATCTTCATGCTTAATTATTAACTTACCATCCGTTATTTCTTTAGTACAATTACTTATTGTTATATTATTTAAGATAGTTGTATTATTGTCACTAGTATTTACTACTATATTGTTCTGACTTAAATCATAAGTACTAGAGGTATAACTTACTATATAAAATTCTTTTAAAACTGTTGTTCCATATTTTATTTGTACTTTATTATCACTAACACTTTTTGTTCCATTTGTTACCGTTATATTATCTAAATTAATAGTTCCTGTTCCTACATTAATATTATTCTGACTTAAATCATAAGTACTAGAGGTATAACTTACTATATCAAATTCTTTTAAAACTGTTGTTCCATATTTTATTTGTACTTTATTACCACTGACATTTTTTGTTCCATTTGTTACCGTTATATTATTTAAATTAATAGTTCCTGTTCCAACATTAATATAATCTTTAGTTAAATCATAATTACTAGAAGTATAACTTACTATATCAAATTCTTTTAAAACCGTTGTTCCATATTTTATTTGTACTTTATTATCACTAATACTTTTTGTTCCATTCGTTACCGTTATATTATTTAAATTAATAGTTCCTGTTCCTACATTAATATAATCTTTCGTTAAATCATAAGTACTAGAAGTATAACTTACTATATCAAATTCTTTTAAAACTGTAGTTCCATATTTTATTTGTACTTTATTATCACTAACACTTTTTGTTCCATTTGTTACCGTTATATTATTTAAATTAATAGTTCCTGTTCCAACATTAATATAATCTTTAGTTAAATCATAATTACTAGAGGTATAACTTACTATATCAAATTCTTTTAAAACTGTAGTTCCATATTTTATTTGTACTTTATTATCACTGACACTTTTTGTTCCATTTATTACCGTTATATTATTTAAATTAATACTTCCTGTACCTACATTAATATAATCTTTCGTTAAGTCATAGGTACTGGATGTATAACTAACTATATCATATTCTTCAACTAAAATTTCTCCATCTTTTAGTTGTAGCTTATTGCCACTTATAGAACCTGTCCCTACTGGTATAGTAACATTAGCAAGAATGGTATTACCTGTATCTGTTCCTGTATAGATATAACCATCACTTTTATTTATATTATATTTAGTTGATGTTATACCAAATACTTTGATAGTACCTGATACAGTAATTTCTCCATTGCTATCGGTGAAAGTACCTGCTATATTAGTTGCTCCAGTTTTCAAACCATTAATTAAACCACCACTATAACTAGCTATTGTTGAATCATCGATACTATATGTTATAGGAAAAGCACTAGGTAATATTATATTTGGTGTAATACTAATACTATTATCTTTTATTATTCTTACTGTTCCAAGACTAAGAGTGTTATTAAATAAATATAAATAAGTTAATTTCGTATTATGACTTAAATCTATGCTACTTAGGTTGTTATCAGATAAATCTAAATAAGTTAAAGCGGGATTAGCACTTACATCTATGCTGCTTAGGTTGTTACTATATAAATTTAAATCAGTTAAAGCTGTATTTTGGTTTATATCAATACTACTTAGGTTGTTACCACCTAAATTTAAATCAGTTAAAGCGGTGTTTTGGCTTAAATCTATGCTACTTAGGTTGGTATCAGATAAACCTAAATAAGTTAAAGCGGGATTAGCACTTACATCTATGCTACTTAGATTGTTATCAGATAAA
>CAZHWO010000017.1:0-18022 GCA_964536075.1 uncultured Muribaculaceae bacterium
GAATTTTCATCATATTTTAAAGCCATATCTTATGCACCTCATTTTAATTATACTAAATTTTGGTGATAATGCCAAGGAAAATGACATGTTTTGACATAATAAAAAGCTAATCACTAGCTTTTTACGATTGGTTTTTTATTGATATCTAATTCTCCTCTATTATGATCTGGATGTAACAGTCTTTGCCGTTGCTGGACTAATTCTTTTTTCGTTTGATTTAAATTAGTATAGTTTTGGCGTAGTTTATGATTATTTTCCTTGATTCCGGTAATGACAATATCAAGCGATTTTGTATCAGCATCTAGAGATGCTAATTGTTCGTTAATAGTCTCCATGGATTTTTTCTTGGTTTTTAAAAATTTTTGATTTTTAACCCGAAATTTTATAACGCCACCTAGACTTGAAAGACCACTAAAAATTAATAAGGCCGTCATTGCGTTAACACTTACGCCAATACAGGCGGTAGCTCCTACTAACGCTACTGTAGGTATAATCAAATAAGGGACCAATTTTTTTATAAACCCCTGCCAGTAATGTAAAATAGTTTCCTTTTCTTTTAATAATAATTGTTTAGTTTCCTCATTGGTCTCTTTCTTTTTATTTAAATCAAATATTAACGAGTGGTTTGTGGCTAAAGAATTAGTATTATGTCTTATTTTCTTGTCATTATCCTGTAATAAACTATCAATTAACCTAAGTTCTTGTTCTTTACTCATTTTATCCCCCTAATTTAAATGATATTCAGTTTATTAATATTGTTGACAAAATTTTTACTCTTTAAATATAAACCAGCAAATTTATCGTAATAATCACTAATAAAAGTATTTAATTCTTTTTGGGTGGCATTACTCACTTCTAATTTGGAAATCCTACTAATATCAACATAATAAAACATCCGAATAAGTTTTAAACACTTATCACTAACAATATATTCGTTGGTATAACAATCTTGACAGATATAGCCTCCCGCATCACTACTAATCGTAATAATATTATTTTGGTTGCCACATAAAGTACAGCGATCAATTTCCGGTTTAATCCCTAAATGTTCTAAATATTTAATCTCAATAATATTGGTAATAACGCCCGGATCATACCCTTCATCAATTTTAATTAAGGCGGCTAATAACAAATCAAAAAGATTATCATGAACTTGATTAATAACTTGACTACTTAAATCTAACAGATAGGTAGCATAACTAATTTTTCTAATATCTAAAATAATATTTTTAAAACTATTAAGAACATCAACACTTATTAAAGTAGATAGACCTTTTTCTTTGTAATAAAGATTAAATTGACCATAAACTAATTGGCCTGTTACTGACCTTAATTTACTTTTAATATTTCTAGCACCTTTAGCCATAACACCGATTAAACCCAGTTCTTTGGTATAAATATTGATTATTTTACTTGATTCACTATAATTAGTATCTTTAATAATAAGACCTTCTACTTCTATAATTTTCATGTTCTCACATCTTTTTCTTTATTTTTTTAATTAGCAGATAGTATTGTATATGGCCGGTTTTGTTAAAAAGTCGCCAAAGTAATTGATCCATTATAATCACCTCTATTATTATTGTGATTAATTATAATCAATCTTATACTTATTCTAACTCATCTAAACCCAGTTCTTTTAAATATTGTTCTTTTTCGCGCCAGTTATTTAAAGTTTTAACAAATGTCTCTAAATAAACCTTTTTTCCTAAGTATTCTTCCATGTCTTGTCGTGCTAAAGAGCCAATCTTTTTTAACATGTCACCCTTTTTACCAATGATAATTTTCTTTAAACTATCGCGATCAACAATGATAACAACACTTATATGAACTAGCTTTTCTTCTTCAATAAAATTTTCGGTATAACAAGTAACCGCATGCGGAATTTCTTCTTTAGTTAACATTAGCACTTTTTCACGGACTAATTCACTAATAATAAACTTAGTTGAAACATTGGTAAGCGTTTTTTCATCATAATATTGATTGTTATCAGTTAAATATTTCTTAATGGTTTTAATAAGTTCTAAAAGATTATCTTTGGTCAAAGCTGATAAAGGAATAATCTCTTTAAAATCATAGATTTGTTGATAAGCATCAATAAGAGAAAGTAATTGATCTTTTTTAATGAGATCAATTTTATTAATAATTAAAAAAACATTGGTGATTTGTTCTTCTTTTAGTTTATTAATAATAAATAAATCACCTTTACCCAAACCTTGACTAGCATCAACTAAAAGTAAAACAAGATCAACATCAGCAGTCATCGTATAAGCTTTTTTATTTAAAATATTGCCTAGTTTATATTTAGGTTTATGAATACCTGGGGTGTCAACAAAAACAATCTGCGTTTCCTCATCATTATAAATACCTTGAATAATATTTCTCGTCGTTTGGACTTTATCACTAGTAATTGCCAGTTTTTTATTGATTAAACTATTTAATAAAGTACTTTTCCCAACATTCGGACGACCAATTAAACTAACAAAACCACTTTTCATTGAAACCATCCCAAAAGATTAAACACTTTGGGAAGAAAAATAGTTAATCCAACAATCGCCGTCATAATAGCTAAGATAAAAACAGCAGCACTAGCGGTATCTTTAGCAATTTTAGCTAACGGATGTATATCTGGCATAACCATATCGACAACCGCTTCAATAGCTGTATTAAGTAATTCAGCGCCCATAACAATACCAAACATGCAAACACAAAAAAGCCATTCAGTGACACTGATATGAAAGAAAAAGCCCATAAAAATGACCAAAGCCGCCACTAAAAAATGAATTAATAAACTTTGTTCATTTTTATAAGCATAATCTAATCCTTCCACTGAATATTTAAAACTACGAAAAAACCTTTTAATTCCAAATTCCTTTTTACCTCTTAATCCCATATTTATTTAATACCTCCGTTTGTTTAGCAAACATTATTTTTTCTTCTGGCTTAGTTATATGATCATAACCTAATAAATGTAAAAGTCCATGAACACTTAAAAAAATAATTTCTCGTAGTTCACTATGACCATATTCCAAGGCTTGTCCTTGCACTTTATCAATGGATATATATATATCCCCTAATAACCTTTTTTTCGTTGGGTTAATCATTGGATCATCTTCTAAAGCAAAAGTGATAACATCAGTAGGAGCATCAATATGGCGATACTGCTTATTAAGATCCTGAATCTTCTGATTATCCACAATAATAACATTGAAAACGGCATTATGAATATGCTCATTCCTCAAGGTATATTTTAGCACAGATTGCATTTTTTTTAAAGACCTTTTTAAATCTTCGGGAGTGGTATTATAAAAGCCCATTTTGTTCATTAAATTGTCCCCTTTACTACAATAGTTAAAATGATTAACATTACAATAATTATTGATACTGAAATAATGTTTAAAAGCATATCAACCTTTATTTTAGAAGGTAAACTATTTTTAATTTTTTGCGCTAAACGATAAATTAAGTAACCTAATATACCGCCTAAAATATTTAAGAAAAGATCATCAATATCGAAGACTCGTCCAATTAACAATTGCGTTATTTCAATAGCTAAAGAAGCAATAAAAATTAAGACTAGTGGGGACCATATTTTTTTATATTTAAGAAAGTAAGAGATAAAAAAACCATAGGGAATAAACATTAACATATTACCTAAAACATTTTTAAAAAATAAATTACTTCCAATCTGATAACGTAAAATCTCTTTTAAGGGGACAAAATTACTACCAGCCCAACTAACATCTTGAAAAGTGACAATTTGGAATAAACTTAGGATATATATCAAGAAAGAAAGAAGTAATAATTCTTTATATATAGATAATTCACATTTATTTTTAAATAGATAGGTAACCCGCAGGGAAACAGCAATAGCTAGGGAAATAAAAACCATCGGCCAAGTTAAATCAATTATATTAATAATGGTATTATTCATTGTTTATCACCTCATTAATTTTTTGATAATTAGTAATATCTTCATATACTTTGAAAAAGATATCGATTTCGACTTTGTCACTACTAACTATGGCTTTTAAAACCTTTTGAAGTAGTATTTTTTCACCAACGGTTAATTGTTTACTCATTTTAGCATAACCGATCTCTAAACCTTTATTAATGGCTTCTTCCATCGTATAAACCTCATCAATAATTAAAACTTCTTTGACATTGGTAAAAGATATCGATATCGGCAGAAAAGGATGGTTAATAGCAACTATATCAGCATATTTATTCTGTTTAAAAGGATTTATTTGGTAGTATTTATTAAAAACTTTTAAAACGAAGGTCTTTTTACTGACTCCGGTGTTTTTTTGTTCATAATATGTTAACGGCATATCAACACTCACTTGATACCAAGTTTCTGCATAAATCTTGCCTTCAGCTTTAACATTACTAACAATCTGGCCATTTTTGGTTATGCTTCCACTAATTATTATATCATCTTTTTGAACATAGTCATTAATCTTTTTAAGAATTTCACCATAGGAAGCCTCAATACTGACAATTACACCATCTTTATCAGCCACAATATGACGAGGAGTATTATCTTTCTTTATATCATTAATAATCCTTTCTTCTACATTGATAACATATTTAGTCCCTATATTAGTAATTTCTAACCATTCAATTCTATCCTTATATTTTTCTAAAATAGCGGTTTTAATCTTTTCTTTTGTCGGATAACTAACGCGAAAATGAAACTTATTAATACCGCGGTTATTGACTTCGGTTAAGATTAAACTACGTAAATCTTGATCATTATGAACGACTTCAATATCAAAAACCATATTACTAAGCAGAAATAAAAAGATAAAACCAAAAAATAAAGTAATTAGGAATACTTTATTCTGCTTAAAAATATGTTTTAATTTTACTAAACCATAATATTTAACAATGTTTATTTCATAGCTCGTTTTAATTTTCTTTATTTTTTCTAAATTATTTTTATCAACCAGAAGGAGGATATCTTCTAAGGCATAAGTAATACGAAAGATAGAAACATTATGCAATAGTAAGTAATTTAAGAATCTTTTAGTATCTTTACCAGTAATTTTTAATTCATATAGATTACGCATAGCCTCACCCTAATTCTACTTTTTTAACATCACCAGTGATTAATATTTCTTTATCAAGTAAACACGATACCACTAAATTATTACCGGTAATAACAATAAGGCGTTGGTTATCAGTAACAGAAATACGTGTTTCTTCTAAGGTAACTATATTAGTAAAATTAGCAATATAAATACTATTTCTTAAAATTTCCATTTTAAAAACACTATCTCTTATATAATCAGCTATTTTATCCAACATAAAATCACCTGATATATAATATGAAAAAAAGAACTTAAATATTTAGTTTAAGTTCATTAATTTCTCTTTAATTTTAGCATTAACAAAAGCCATATCACATTTGCCTTTAACTAAAGGAGTAACTTCTTTCATAACTTTTCCCATATCAGCATTACCAACTGGTTTTACTTCCAAGAAAACTTGATCAACTATAGCTATTATTTCCTCTTCGGTTAATTGAGGTGGTAAATAAGCTTTTAAAATAGCAATTTCTCTTTGAACAGGATCAATTAAGTCTATCCGATGGGCTTTTTCAAATTCACTAAGTGAATCTAGACGTAGTTTTATTTGTTTATTAAGTGCTTGAATAACCATGTCATCATCTATAGCTTGTTTTTTATTAATGCTTTCTAATTGGATAGCTCCTTTAGTCATACGAATAACAGCTAAGCGTTCTTTCTCATGGTTTTTTAAAGCTTCGACCATATCTTGATTTAATTTATCAAATAACATATCTTTTCTCCTTATATTAAGAAAGAGACTTTTAGTCTCTACTTATGCGATCTCTTTTACGGGCATTTTTAATGCCTTCTTTTTTGGCATTACGGCGTCTTACCCCTGGTTTGTCGTAACATTCTCTCTTTTTACATTCAGAAGGGATTCCGTCTCTTGCAACTTTTTGTTTGAATTTTTTTAAAGCGCCATCCAAATTACCATTTCTTACGGCAACGTTCGTCATTTTATCCCTCCTTTCTTATCCATTAAGCATTATAACACAAAAAATATTATTTTGACAAGATTTTTTTATTCATTATTACCTTGAATTTTTTTCAAATAAGCATAACCTTTAGCTTCATACCCATCAATTATGGTACAAGCATCCATTAAATCTATATCACTATCAGGAACATTAGCAAAAATTTTAACTCTTTCTTCAGAAATAATTGTTAATACTTTAGCTTTTGTTCCTTCAATATTATTAGGATTACCAAGGTTTTTTAGCAATGATTTTTTATTCTTTATAGAGATTTTATCGATTAAAGTTCTTTCATCGTTAGATAAAGGGACTCCGATTAAGCCTTTGATAATTAATCTTTCAGCATTTATTAAGTTATTTTTATTTGCCATTGTTTTTTCCTTCTTTCTTATTTATAGATTCTTTATGGTGACTATTATTATGGCTTTTTAAAGTTTTTCGTAAAAAATCCCGATTCATTAGTTCCTTCCATTCCTTGGCAGAAATCTCTCTGACCAACTATTTCTATACCCCCTAGATAATAACTATACTGAATATCAATATTAGTTAATGGCAAAATTTCTGGCTTGGGATATAAACACTCAATCTGACCTTTTTTTTGCTTTTCCAGACTTCGAAAAATAGTTAGGTTTTTATTTAGTCGGCTATGGATATTAGCGGCATTGTTAAATAAAGAAGAATCATAATGATATAAATCAGCATTATCGTTGGCCTTGGTTAAATCGTCAATTAAGTAATAATTAACATTATTACTATAAAAAGGTCTAGTGACAGAATTATTAAGGTTGATATCTTGGGTACGCAGATAACCATCAACTATATCCATTTCCTTAATCGTTAAACCCCTACCATCATATTTTAGATATTTTCTGATTATTCCATTTGCCGAATTTAACTCCTGCGAATTAGCTAAAGGTTCAATGGTTAGGGTAAATCTATTATAGTTAATAACGAGATTGCAGACATATTTTGTCTCGGCAGCTTTTATAATTATTTGATCATCCAGGCTAGTTTCGTAATGAAAGACCTGATTAATAGACCGCATAAAAGAAAAACATTCAAAATTGACATCTTGATTGATATTATCAAAGAAAAAACCATATTTTTTAATTAATTCACGATAAAAATCCATTTTCATTACTTCCCCTGCGTTTAATATATTAACATATTATAGGGAAAAAAGCAAAATATTATTTGCTTTTTTCATAATCACAATTACTACATTTAATAAAATTACCTTTACTAGTTAATAGGGAATGACATTCCGGACATAACTCCCCAGTTGGTTTATCCCATAGAGCAAAATCACATTTTGGGTAACCATGACAACCATAGAATACTTTACCACGTTTCGTTTTCTTTTCAATTATTTTATCATGACATTTAGGACAGTCACAAATATAATCTAATTCTTTCTTGTCTTTCTTAATATATTTGCAAGTTGGATAATTACTGCAGGCGGTAAAATAACCAAATTTACCTTTACGAATTACTAAAGGACTTTGACATTCCGGACATAGTTCTCCTGTTTCTTTCGGAGCTTTCTTTTCCATATCGGAAAAAGCTTTTTTAACATTAGGTTCAAAAATGTCATAAAAATCTTGGACAATACAGTGCCATTCTTTTTCTCCATCGGCAATTAAATCCAAATCATTTTCCATATTAGCGGTATATTCAACATTAATAATGTTACTAAAAAACTCCTGTAATTTATCCGTAATTTCAATACCAACCTCCGTGGGCACAAATTTTTTATCAGCAATGTTAACATACATTCTTTCTTTTAGAATATCAATTGTTTTAGCATAAGTACTGGGGCGACCAATACCTAATTCTTCCATTTCTTTAATAAGTCTTGCTTCCGTATAGCGCGGTAATGGTTTGGTAAAATGCTGATCCGGTGTAATCGTGTTAGCCAAAACAATCTTGGAGTTATAATTTTCTAACGGCGGCAGAATTTTTTCTTCACTATCTTCATATTCTTTATATACTTTTAAGTATCCATCAAAAGTAAGGATCGAACCCGTGGCTTTAAACTGATAATTATTATTATCTAATTTAATCGTTGTAGATAATACTTTGGCGTCAACCATTAAACTAGCTAAAGCCCGAATATAAATCATTTTATAAAGTTTATATTCATCAATAGTTAAATAAGCTTTCATAGTATCAGGTGTTCGATTAATGCTTGTGGGTCTAATACCTTCATGGGCATCTTGAATATTGTCCTTTTTTTTCATCTCTTTGGCATGACCAATATATTCTTTTCCATGTTTATCAGCAATATAAGCATAAGTACTTTTAATAAATTCATCACTTAAACGAATCGAATCCGTACGCATATAAGAAATTAAACCAACAGTTTCGTTACCAATATCAATACCTTCATATAGTTTCTGCGCTAATGACATTGTTTTTTTGGCGTTAAAATTCAGTTTTGTTGAAGCTTCTTGTTGAAGGGTACTAGTGGTAAAAGGAGGCTTGGATTTTTTACTTTTGGCTTTTTGACTAACATCATCGATTTTAAAGGCATTCGATAATAGACCAAGAATTTCTTTAGCTTCTTCCTCGGTTTTAATTTCAATATCTTTATTATTATAAGCATAAAGATCCGCTTCAAATTCCGGAAATTTAGCCGTAATCGACCAATATTCGGTAGAAACAAAAGCCTCAATTTCGCGTTCACGATCAACAATTAATTTTAAAGCGACACTTTGAACACGCCCGGCACTTTTTCCTTCTGTTTTAGATTGCATTAATTTGGAAAGACGAAAACCAATGATACGGTCTAAAATACGTCTCGTTTCTTGACTCTTAACTAAATCATCATCAATCATTGTAGGATGATTAATGGCCGCAATAATTTTATCTTTGGTTATTTCATTAAAAACAGCGCGTTTATATTGATGATCTTTAATATTTAATTCTTCTTTTAAATGCCAACTAATCGCTTCCCCTTCACGATCAGGATCAGTCGCTAGATAGACTAAATCGGCACTTTTAACATCTTTTTTCAGTTCTGTTATTAATTTTTTCTTACCTTTAATAGGAATATAATTCGGTTTGAAATTATTTTCAAGATCAACGCCCAAACCATATTTACCGGTCGTGGCTAAATCCCTAATATGCCCCTTTGAAGAGACAACTTTATAGGAATCACCTAAATATTTACTAATAGTTTTACATTTACTTGGGGACTCAACTATTACTAAATTTTTCATTAAATCACACCCTTGTCTTTAATTTATACATTATATTTTAATTTATGTCAATAAGTTTGGTAAATTTACACAGTATCTTCACAAACAAAAAAACAAAATTAATAAATAATTTTGTTTTAAATTAGACTAGTCGACTTTTTCTACTGAGTAAAAAATAGATTGACCGTTTTCACTCTTATAAGTAAATTTATATTGTGGTAATTTAGATTCTATAGCTGATTCAAAACCATATTTAAGTTGTGGTTCTAAGTTGCTCAGATCAAAAGCACCAAGCTTATTAACATTAGTAAAGTCCATGGAATTATATACTTCATAGTTTGATCCATTACTACTATCATTAAAATGAATATAAGCAAAAGTGACAATAATTGAAAGAGAATCTTCAGTTTTTTCTATCGAACTGGTTGTCGAAGATACAAAATCAACTGGACCACCTTTACCACCTTCATAATTAACATTATATTTTTGTGTATTTTTATCATATGTATAAGTCTCACCATCAACAACAATCGTTTCATGATTTAATGTTATTTGTTTACCAAATAATTCTTTAGCCGCACTATCAACTTTAGCTTGATCAATAGTACTATTATTTGATCCCTCGATACTAGCCTTATTGACCGCCATGTATAAAAGTGCTTTATTGTCCATGTTCGACACTAATAATTGATTAGCTTTGTAAAAATAACCAAACAAACTAATCGAATATTGGGAATTAAAAACATTCATAGTTTGATCCATAATATCATTAGTTATAACTATATCTGTATCAGTTTGATTATTATTTTGATTGCTATTTTGATTGCTATTTTGATTATTATTGTTACTACAGCTATTAATATAATATTTATCATAGCCAAAATAACCAAGTCCACCAATTAACACTATAATAGTAAGTATTAAAGTAATTATTAACCCTTTAGAGTTTTTCTTTTGTTCCATATTTTTTTCCTTTCATATATATGATAACATCTTCCATTTTTCTCATCAATAGTCAAAAAGCAAATTAGACACGCTGACTGTCAAGATATTCAGAAACGGGACCATAAGTTCTACGATGTTCTTCAATAATTCCGTGTTCTTGGATAGCTTGAATATGTTTTTTAGTTGGATAACCCTTATTATGTTTAAAGTCATACAGCGGATATTGTTCATCTAACATATCCATCAACTTATCCCTTGTTACTTTGGCGATAACAGAAGCGGCGGAAATAGAAATACTTAGTAAATCACCTTTAACGATATCAGTAACCGGTATACCAATATCTAATTTCATGGCATCACTTAAAATATAGTCTGGCCTAATACTTAAATTTTTAATAGCTTGAATCATGGCTAATTTACTGGCTTGATAAATATTTACTCTATCAATGGTTTGATGATCAATAATTCCGATACCAATGCTTATGGCATCATGCATAATGATGTCATAGAATTGTTCACGTTTTTTAGCACTCAATTTTTTGGAATCAGTTAATCCTTCTAAGTGATAATTAATGGGCAGGATAACAGCGCTAGCTACAACGGGTCCAACTAAAGGACCTCGCCCTACTTCATCAACACCAGCAATTAAAGTTATGCCTTGTTCGTATAAAGCTTGTTCATATTGCAAATTATCTATCATTTCAATAGTTTTCATACCCTATCACCATTTTAATTATAGCATGTAAGACCATAAAAAAATAATGTATTTTTTACATTATTTCTTAATTTATAAAGGTAGTTTCTTTATATATTCTTCTGATACTTTTATTTGACCTTCTTTGAAAGCTAAGGGAACACCTAATAAATCTTTATCGCTATACCAACTAGCCGTATTTGTTCCGTATTCTTCTTGAGCATGGTCAGCTATTAATCTTTCTTGATCAAGTGATGCTTCTATTTTGCCTATTTCTTTTATTTCTTGTCGAGTTTTTTTAGCCTTTTCCTCACGATGTTTTTTTATTTCCCAACAAAATTTACGATATGTTAGGTAATTCTCAGAATTTTTATCAAGACAAGCGAGACCATCTCTGATCATGTTTTCACAAAAGGTACTAGTATAACCACGTTGTAAGCCATACTTTATTTTGTTATATACTTTGGGTGCTAAAAAATAATCAAAACTTAAAAATTTCTTGGCAAATTCTTTATCATCCATTAAAGTATTAACAATCATCGCTTTTTGTCTTTTTTGATTAGCATAAATTTTGTCTTCTTGGTAAAAAACAGGTATGAATTGCACTAATTGGGCATTTTGACCATATTGATTACGATCATTATAAATCATTAAACAGATACGACCGCGGTTTAATCTGGAACTTTTATTAATATAGGCTTGATGCTTATTTAAAAATTCATCAATATCATCTTTAAATAACGCTCTTATAGCTTCAGAATCTTTAAATTTAGTCGTAAAATCGTCCATTTCGATTAAAGGTAAAGCCTTCAAATCTTTTTTTATACTACCATTTTCATCTAAAACAATACTTAAATATGATAACATTTATTAACCCCTTTTTTGTTAATGCTTTTTGCATCATCATCAATGGCTATTAATTCCGGATAAGTAGCTAAATATTTAATAAAGGCTATATCATCTAATTTACTTATTTCATCAATATTGTGCGGTGTTTTTGGATCATCACAAAATATATCCATAATATTTTTGGCTATTACTCGACTATAATTCTCACGTGAATTTGCATATAAAGGTACATAGGTACAATTATTTTTACTATCAAAAATAGTTAACGGTGAAAACATATTAGAAGTATCCTCTTCTAAAAACTCAATTAACTCATCAGATGATTCAAAACCCTTGGTAAATTCAATTATTTCAGTTAAAGGTGCTGACAGTAATTCATTAAAAGATATATCTTTACCAAATTGCTCATAAAAACCAAAGGAACAAGTATTAGATAAAATCATTTTACCCCCTCCTAAAAACAACCATATTATACCACTGTTAACATAAAAAGTCAAAGCAAATAGCTATTAACCAACTTTTTTGATAAAATGGTAAGCATCTCGGCACATATCTTCAATGGTTTTTGTGGCAACAAAACCTAATTTTTCTTTAGCATAGGAATTATCCGCATAACAGCTATCAATATCACCAGGTCGCCTAGCCGTAATTTGATAAGGAATATCAATATGATTAACCTTAATAAAGGTTTTAACTAAATCTAAGACACTATAACCAATCCCAGTCCCTAAATTATAAGCATCAAGGCCCGGATCTTTAAAAACTTTTTCACAAGCTTTAATATGACCTTTCGCTAAGTCAACAACATGGATATAATCTCTAACTCCGGTTCCATCAGGAGTATTATAATCATTACCAAAAACATTAAGATGGGCTAGTTCTTTATTAGCTACTTTAACAATGTAAGGCATTAAATTATTAGGAATATCTTTAGGATTTTCGCCAATTAGACCACTTTCATGGGCCCCAATCGGATTGAAATAGCGAAGAATTGCAATACTCCAACTATTATCAGCCTGATAAACATCTCTTAAAATATTTTCAATCATGAGTTTCGTCGTTCCATAGGGATTAGTCGTTGACAAGGCACTCGTTTCCTTAATAGGAAGAGTTTTTGGTTGACCATAAACCGTCGCACTTGATGAAAAAACTATCTTTTTCACTCCATGTTCAGCCATAGTCTCACATAAAACAATGGTCGAATATAAATTGTTTTCATAATATTTTAAAGGTTCTTTTACCGACTCCCCTACGGCTTTATAGCCAGCAAAATGAATAACAACATCAATCTTATTATCAGTAAATATTTTAGTTAATAAAGCTCGATTTTGGACATCCCCTTCATAAAAGGTAAAATCTTTGTGAGTAATTAATTTTATTTTGTCTAAGACATCAGATTGGGAATTACTAAAATTATCAATCATAACTACTTCATAATCATTGTTTAACAACTCAACTGTCGTATGACTACCAATAAAACCGGCTCCCCCCGTTACTAATACTTTCATGTTATCCTCCTCTTAAATTAATTATATCCTTTATCTTTTACTTAGTCAATTATACCAAAAGAAGACTATCACTAGTCTTCACAATCACTACATTCACCAGAATAAGTCTGGGCGATTAAATTAATAAATTTCTCTTTTAATTCGTTTTCTTTCTCATTGGTTAAATATTCTTCAACATTGCCACTCATAACTGATAAATCGTTATTATGCCCAATAATAATACCATTAACAATGAAATAAATATCAGGAACATATATACGCTTACCACCGGTAGCATCATCATATAAATTATTACCTAAAAGCGCAACTATTTGTTGATATTCCTCTGTACTCTTTTCTCGCATATCTTTAATATCTAAATAATATATTTCATTAATATTTTTATCTTGAGCAACATCATAAAGGATGGGAACAATGGCTTGACACCATGGGCAAGAAGAAAAGCCAAACATGATAATACCACTACCTTCTTGGAGAAAGGTAATCGCTTCCTCAGCTGTTACATAAACAAATGGATGATCTAAAGGAACATTATACTCTTGAGCAAATTTATTTTCTTTAACCTCGGCAACTTTTTTTACTTCACAACCAGTAAATAAAATTAATAAGGTAATTAATATTAATAAATACTTCTTCATTTTATTTAACCATTTATTTGATTCATTACTTCATTAGCAAAGTCATCAATTCTTTTTTCAATACCTTCGCCAACTTCATATCGGATCATTTTAACTACTTCAGCATTATTGTTTTTTAAATAGTTACCAACGGATAATTTGCCATCGGGATCTTTAACAAAAATTTGTTCGGTTAAGCAAACATCTTTATAATATTTATTTATACGACCATCAATCATCTTAGTGGCGATATCTTCGCTTTTTCCTTCATTGATAGCTTGTTCTTTAATAATCTTTCTTTCATGGTCTAAAGTTTCTTCACTTATATCACCAGATTTAATATATAAAGGGTTCATAGCCGCTACATGCATAGCTATTTCTTTACCTATTTCATCATTTTGACCATTTAAAAGTAAAAGAACACTTATTTTACCACCCATATGTGAATAGGTACCAAATACTTGATTAGCCGTTTTTTCAATAATTTCAAATCTTCGAAAACTTAATTTTTCGCCAATTTTAGCGGTTAAAGCAATAATCGCTTCCTTAATAGTACCACCATTCATCGGTAGTTCAAGGGCTTCCTCCAAATTTTGAGCAGTACTGTTAATTAAGGTTTTCGTTAAATCTGTAATTAAATTCTTAAACTCAGCATTTTTTGCGGCAAAGTCGGTCTCACTATTCACTTCAACGATAACCGCTTTATGATCTTCTACTAAAAAAGCAGTAGTTCCTTCGGCAGCAATGCGGGCTTCTTTTTTAGCGGCTTTAGAAATACCTTTTTCTCTTAACCAGTCAATGGCTTTTGCCATATCACCAAGGGATTCTTCTAAAGCTTTTTTACAATCAAGCATGCCAGCCCCCGTTTTTTCTCTTAAGTCTTTGATATCGTTTGCTGTATACATGTAAAATTCCTCCTTATTTGTTTAATAAAAGAATGATATCGGCTTTTTTCATACCGCTTTTAAGACTAAGATTTTTTTCCTTTGCCAGTTCTTTTAATTCACTAACACTTAGAGCATTATAGTCAACATCTTTTTGGGTTTTTTTAACCACTTTGGTCTTAGCTTCCTTTAATTCTTCTTTGACTTCAGCCGTTACTTCTTTGATATCTTGTTTAACTTCCTTTACCGCTTTAGCTATCTTTTTAGGAGCCTTTACTTTAATTTCCTCGGCCATTTCAATTATTTCTTCAGTCGCTTTTTTCATAGCTTTAGGAGCTTTAGCTTTTACCTCTTCGGTAGTTTCTTTTATTTCGTCTTTAATTTCTGCCACTACCTCTAATAAATCTTCCTTAGCTTCAGCAAGCATTTTTTCCACCTTATTAGAAGTTTTACCTTCTTTAAGTTTATCTTCTTCAGTTACATAATCAACAATTTCTTTACCATTAACTTCAGCAATAGCATTAGATAAAGCCCCAATGACAACTTTAACAGCTCGAACAGCATCATCATTAGCGGGAATAACATAATCAACCATATCGGGATCACAGTTAGTATCAACAATACCAAAAATCGGGATATTTAAAATACGGGCTTCTTTAATCGCTGTTTCTTCATTACGTGGATCAACAATGATCATGGCTTCAGGAACTTTTTTCATATTCCTAATACCACGTAAATTATGAAGTAATTTATCATATTCTTTACGAATCTGAATAACTTCCTTTTTAGGCAAAAGATCAAAGGTTCCATCTTGTTCCATAGTTTCAATTTCTTCTAATCTTTTTACTCTTTGTTTAATGGTCTTAAAGTTCGTTAAAGTTCCGCCTAACCATCTTTCATTAACAAAGTACATATCCGTTCTAGTAGCATTTTCTTCCATAGCTTCTTGAGCTTGTTTTTTGGTCCCAACAAATAAAACCTGACCACCATTAGCTGCAATCTCTTTTAAGGCTTGATAAGCTTCTTCAATTTTTTCAGCGGTTTTTTGTAAATCAATTATATATATATCATCTCTAGAAGTATATATATATTCTCCCATTTTAGGATTCCATCTTCTTTTTTGGTGTCCAAAATGTACACCGGCTTCCAATAAATAATTCATGGAAATTACTGTCATATCTTTTTTTCTCCTTTTCGTTTTAATCTTCTACCAACTTCTAATTATTAATAACCATATAGGCACGAGTTAATAAATCCATTGGTATGTTTATTTTAAAGCTGTAATTATATCAGCTTTTTTAGCTCCACTAGCTAATTCAATCCCTTTTTCTTTAGCCATAGCTTTAAGTTCAGCTACGGTTAGTTTAGATAAATCTAAAGTTGGTTCTTTAACAGCAGCCTTTTTAGTTGGTTCTTTTTTGGGGGTGGCTTCTGGTTGAACTGTTTTACCTGCTTTGCCATCTAACGCTACTTTAACTAATTTTTTAAACGCTTCTTTATCATTGATAGCGATTTCAGATAACATTTTACGATTGATGGTTACTCCAGCTTTGGTTAAACCTTCAATAAACCTGGAATAACTAATGCCATTTTCACGACATTCAGCATTAATTCTAACAATCCATAATTTACGAAAATCACCTTTCTTTTGTTTACGATCTCGATAAGCATATACACCAGAGTGCATTAATTGTTCTTTAGCCGTTTTATATAATCGATGTTTGCTACCAAAATAACCTTTTGCCGCTTTCAACACTTTTTTATGGCGGGCTTTAGTAGTAACGCCGTTTTTAACTCTTGTCATTTCTTTTTCCTCCTCTTATCAATTAAAGGGCATGCTTTAATCGATTTTTATCTGCACTGCTAAGTGTAGACCCATTCTTCTTTTTTAAATTGAATTTAGCATTCTTTTTGCCTGTTTTATGGTTTAACCCTGGTCTACCCATGGTAACGGTTCCGCTTTTATGAACTTTCATTTTTTTACTTAAACCCTTATGAGTTTTTAATTTTGGCATAATTTTCCTCCTCTTATTTCTTATTATTTTTTAGGTGCTAGTAGCATAATCATATTTCGACCATCTAATTTAGGTTGTTGTTCAATCTCAGCCATATTTTCTAAGCGCGTGGCAAAACGAAGCAACACTTCTTTGCCAAGTTCAGTATGAGCCATTTGACGACCTTTAAAGCGGATAGTAACTTTAATTTTATCCCCTTTTTCTAAATATTTGGTTACTTGACGAAGTTTAGTTTCAAAATCACCAATATCAATAACCGGTGATAGACGAAACTCCTTAAGTTCAGAATTATTAAGACGTTGCTTTTTTAACGCTTCTTTTTCTTTCTTACTTTTTTCATACTTAAATTTGTTATAGTCCATAATTTTACATACTGGGGGAGCAGCATTTTCTCCAACCAATACTAAATCTAAGCCAGCATAAGACGCTAAAGTAAGTGCATCATTAATACTCTTAACTCCTACTTGTTCTCCATTAGGTCCAATAACTAAAACCTCTCGTGCTCTGATTTGTTCATTGATTAACAAATTATCCCTTGTGTTTGCTATAAAAGACACCTCCAAAAAATATAATTAAAAAAGTGGATCTAATATTAAATCCACTTTAAAAAACCTAAATATATTTTATATTTATATTGGCTCTTTACCTATAACCTTCGGCTATCAGGTGGATTTAATATCGCTTTCCTTTTCTTAATTGACAATGTAAAGTATATATTAAAATTATATGTCTGTCAAGTACTTTTATACTTTAATCTGGTGATTCTGGTAATGTTGCTTTAGTTAATGTTATTTTACTAGCAAAATCGGTATCATAGAAAGTTGCATAAGTACTAGTTGTTCTGAAATAAAAGATAAATGTGTTATCACCATTATTTAAATTAACTGGACCAATTTCAAAGTATTTGGGATCAGTATTACTAGAAGTGAATGCTAATAAATTATTATTAGTAGTAATAATAGTTGGAGTATTATAATTTTCAGATATAAGAGGATATGAAACGGTTTCAGTACTACATTCTGTTTCCGTTCCAGGACAGCTTTTTATCGTTATGGAAGTAAGATCAACATTAGCAGTATAAACTGGACTATTAAGACCAATAGTATCAGGGGTTTCAATCTTTATTTTTTGATTAACCACAAAACTATTGGGATTATTAATGGTAATAGTAATTTTAAATAATGTAGTGTAGTCAGTCAAATCTGTTAATGTTGCTTTATCGTTAGTAACACTACCTATTGTTGGTTCAATTATATTAGCTTCA